>JAIEDW010000062.1 GCA_029067805.1 Lachnospiraceae bacterium | reverse complement strand
TTTGTGATTTGCGAAGGAATTGTGAAAATGATATAATAAAAAATATTAAAGAAGAAGGAAGTGACGGACAATGAATGACAGACTGACCCAAAAGGATATTCAAAAAATGGAAGAGGAAATTGAGCACAGAAAACTCGTTATCAGAAAGGAAGCGCTTGAGGCGGTAAAAGAGGCGAGAGCACAGGGAGATTTGAGCGAAAATTTTGAATATTACGCGGCGAAAAAGTATAAAAACCAAAACGAAAGCCGCATACGCTATCTGGAGAAAATGATCAAGACGGCAGAGATTATAGAAGACGATGCGGCAGAGGACGAAATTGGATTGAATAAAACGGTAGAAGTGGAATTCGTCGAGGACGGAACGACGGAAATCTACCGCCTTGTAACGACCATCAGAAATAATCCGCTAAAGGGATTGATCAGCATCGAATCGCCGATTGGAAAGGCACTTGTGGGACATAAATGCGGTGATACGGTTCATGTCCAGGTAAGCACCGATTTTGGATATGACGTGGTGGTTAAATCCGTGCAAAATACGCCCGATGACGATTTGATAGAAATTCGGAAATTCTGACAAATCTAAAAAAACAATGAAAAAAAATAATAGGTGTTGACATTAAAAATTTAAGGGAACAAAATATTAGACAGTGGCACATATCCAAAAAAAGGAAGGGAAGATTTCTATGCTAAAAGTACTGGCCGGACAAATAAAAGAATTTAAAAAGGATTCCTTACTTACGCCTGTTTTTATGATTTTAGAGGTTATCATGGAAATGATCATTCCGCTTTTAATGGCCTCAATTATTGACGATGGCGTTAATGCGAGAAACATGGAACATATCTATAAGGTAGGCTTATGTATGCTGGCAGCGGCGCTAGTCGGTTTGTGGGCAGGAATCATGGGGGCAAAACATGGTGCAAGGGCATCAACCGGTTTTGCCAGAAACTTAAGAAAAGCGATGTTTGAGAATATACAGACCTATTCTTTCTCAAATATTGATAAATATTCTACATCAAGTCTGATCACAAGGCTGACGACAGACGTCACAAATATTCAAAATTCCTATCAGATGATTTTAAGAATGGCGATGCGTGCTCCAGCATCTATGATCATCGCAATGTTTATGGCATTTATGATTAATGCAAGACTTGCATCGGTTTATCTTGTGGCAGTTGCGTTTTTGATTTTCTGCCTTGGAATGATCATCCCCAGAGCAACAAAGCACTTCAGACAGGTTTTTGAAAAATATGACGAGCTCAACGCGAGCGTACAGGAAAATGTTTCTGCAATCAGAGTCGTGAAAGCATATGTGCGTGAAGATTACGAAACCGAGAAATTTTCAAAAGCGAATTCTAATATTTACAACATGTTTCTGCGTGCAGAGAAGCTTGTCGTTTTGAATATGCCGATCATGCAGGCGACCGTTTATACCTGTATTCTTGTGATTTCATGGCTCGGCGCAAAGACGATTGTAGCAGGCGGTCTCACCACGGGTGAGATGATGAGCCTTCTTGCTTACTGTATGAATATTTTGATGAGCCTTATGATGGTTTCCATGATCTTCGTTATGCTCACAATGAGCCATGCGAGCGCGAAGCGTATTGCGGAGGTTATTACGGAAAAAGCCGACCTTGAAAATCCTGAAAATCCTGTAAGCGAAGTAAAAGACGGCAGCATTTGTTTTCAGAATGTCAGCTTTGCTTACGATAAAGAAGGAAAGCCGGTATTAAAGAATATAGATCTTGAGATAAAACTGGGCGAAACAATCGGTATCATCGGTGGAACGGGAAGTGCGAAATCAAGTCTTGTAAACCTCATAAGCCGCTTGTATGATGTCACAGAGGGAACGCTTTTGGTCGGCGGACTTGATGTGCGAAAATATGATATGGAAGCGCTTAGAAATCAAGTGTCGGTTGTTCTGCAAAAAAACGTGTTGTTTAGCGGAACAATCCTTGAAAACTTGCGTTGGGGCGATAAAGACGCTACGCGGGAAGAGTGTATCAGAGCATGTGAACTTGCCTGTGCAGACGAGTTTATTCAGAAAATGCCGGATCAGTATGATACGTACATTGAACAGGGCGGAACGAATGTATCGGGTGGACAGCGGCAGCGTCTTTGCATTGCAAGAGCGCTGTTGAAAAAGCCGAAAATATTGATTCTTGATGACAGTACCAGTGCAGTTGACACGGCGACGGACGCAAAGATCAGAAAAGCGTTTGCGGAGGAAATTCCCGAAACCACAAAGCTGATCATTGCGCAGAGAGTCAGCAGTGTACAGAATGCGGACCGCATTATCGTTATGGATAACGGCATGGTGACTGCGTTTGACACACATGAAAGACTTTTGGAAACAAGCGATATTTACAGAGAAGTATTTGAGTCGCAGACAGGCGGCAATGCCGATTTTGATGAGAACGGAGGTGACAACTGATGCCGGGACCAATAGGACCAAGAGGAGCTAGAGGACCAAAACCGAAATTGGAGAATCCGGGGAAGCTTTTTAAGCGTATCATCGGATTTGTATTAAAAGACTATGCGCCGCACGTCATTATTGTTGTCATTTGTATTTTTGTCGGCGTGTTTGCAAATGTTCAGGGTACTTTATTTATGCAGACGCTGATCGATCGTTACATCGTACCGCTGTTAGGAACTCCGAACCCTAATTTTTCGGGACTTGCGCACGCAATCGCAAGAGTGGCGTGTTTTTATGCGATTGGCGCTTTTTCAGCGTATCTTTATAACAGGATCATGATCAATGTGAGTCAGGGTACGATGCGAAACATCAGAAATGCGATGTTTGGAAATATGGAAACGCTGCCCATTAAATACTTTGACACGCATGCACACGGTGATATTATGTCATGCTACACAAACGATATCGACACGCTGCGCCAGATGATCAGCCAGAGTCTGCCGCAGTGCTTAAACAGCGCAATCACGATTGTGACGGTGCTAATCAGTATGTTTTCACTGAGTGTGCCTTTGACCTTTACAACACTTGTTATGG
>JAIEDW010000061.1 GCA_029067805.1 Lachnospiraceae bacterium | reverse complement strand
TGGAGGATTAGGCAGTGGATGCAAAAAAGTATGTAAACGCTATTGTGAGAAAAATCAAGTGCAATGGAAATAAGAAAAAGGAGATTAAGAAACAGCTGCTGATGGATATTGATATGCGGATGAAGCAGGGGGAAGCGTTGGAAGAAATCATTTTGCAGATGGGAACAGTAAAGGAAATCGCAGACAGCTTCAACGAAAATATTTCGCTGGAAGAGCAGAAGCGATATGCTGGAAATAAAGTGATGAAAATCGTAATTTCTGCCATTACAGTGTTAGTTTTTCTTGGATTGTTTGTATATTGGATATTTCCGAAGTGGTATGACATTGAGCAGAGCAAATATTTCAACAAGGAGCAAGTAGAATCTGCAATGAAAGAAACGATAGAGTTATTAGATGCAGGAGATTATACTGCTTTGCGGGAAAACGTTACTCCTCAGATGCAAACCTTATTAAATGCAGAAACAATAGAAGATGTAAAAGGGGTGTTATCTGATGACTGGGGAGAACGGAAAATGTTCGGTGCAGTATATCTGGTAGAAATGGTACAAGGAAGTAAACATTTTGCAATAGGAGAGATTACAGTAACTTATGAAAATGTAAGCGCGACTTACCGGCTGACATACGATGCGGATATGCGTCTTGCGGGTATTTATGTGAGATAAGGAGGAGATAATATGACAGCCGAAACAGTAATTTTTTCAGTAATCTTGTTGGTTAGTGCGGCGCCTATTATAACGATAGGAATTGTTCAGTACAGAAGTAAAGATCCAGTTGGCTTTTGGTCAGGAAAGAAACCGCCTAAAAAAGAGCAAATTACAGATGTAAAAGCTTATAATCAGAAGCATGGTCTTATGTGGATTTTATTAGGAGTAGGTTTTATTCTTTGTTTCGTATGTGGACTTCTTTTTGGAGGAGTAATTGCAGGGCACTTGTGCATGATTGAAGTGATAGGCGGTATACTTGCAATGATAGTCTATCATGAAAAGCTGGACCATATGTACTGCAAAAAGGAAGGTGACAGGTAATGGGATTTTGGATTTTTTTGACATTATGTAATCTGTTGATACCGGTATTGATGATCATTCTCGGAAAAGTGTTTATAAAGAACCCACCCAAAAAGATCAATGGAATTTATGGATATCGGACACCTCGGTCAAAGAAAAATCAAGATACATGGAATTTTGCCCATTTATACTGTGGAAAATTATGGTGGAAGATTGGATGGGTTATGCTGCCGTTGTCGGTTATTGGTATGCTTCCTGCAATCGAAAAGAATAATACGATTGTAGGAGCGGTGGGCACAGTCGTTATAATAGCAGAATGCATTGCATTGGTTGTGCCGATTTTTTTTGTAGAAAGAGCCTTAGGAAAGAAGTTTGATAAAGACGGAAATACTAAAAATTAGCTTTAAAGAAATATCAGATAGGAAATTTTTTCGGGCAGAAAATGATTACTCGTTTTCTGCCCGTTTTTTGTGCGAAATAACGCTATTACAGAAAAGACTGAATGCAGCGTGACTGCTGATCTTGGCATTCTCGCTCCAAGTTATTGAGAGAGCCGTATACATAATCTGCGTCTTTAGAGAGCGCCTTAAAGCATTGGTTGCTGGAAATATTCCTAATAGAACCTGATTTCACTGCAAACTTTCCGGCAACAAGGGCCCTTTTTTGACGGAGATTTTCAGCTTGCTGTGCTGCCCGTGCGCTTGTGGAAAAAAGAACATTATAATAATTTATCCGATTGCTGCTATTAACTCCAATCAGCCAATCGGAAATCTTTGAGTCATAGCAGCCGTAGGTTCCGCCGATGTTATCAAAAAACTGCTCCACTAATCTGTTAAAATCCGCTTCGTTGTCAAAAGCGACAGCGTTTCTTTGTCCACCTGCGCCGCATACATGAGGAATATTGGAATGACTATATTGGTTAAGCCCTGCAATAATCTGATTAATATTTCTTTTTTGTGCATCCGGCATTCCTGGTGGCAATTTGTCGTTATTTTGACTGGGATCATCTGACCGGATTTTGCCGGCAGGACCAATAAAAAGATTCTGGGGCATCCATGCAATCCCATACAAAGTGTTTTGGATATTATTATTGCCTTCCGGTATGCTGAATGTATTCGGCTCCGTGTTGTTCACAGCAGTTACAGCATTTGCAATAGGCAGATTGGGAATCTGGCAGGCGTTAAGGAGCGTTTGTATCTTTGCGTTTGCCGCGCCTTCGTCTGTTGATCTAAGCTTTTTTAAGTAACAAAGCGATAAAACGCCAAGGTAATACATTCGCGGATATGATATGACATGATGATGCGACAAAAAATTTGAAAGAGCGGGACCGGCAGCCGTTCCGCCTCTGTAATAGTAGTAGGAAATAGATACTCTCATTGCGCATCTCCTTTATAGCTTGTTTAATAAAAGTATATTTGTCCCATTTCAAAATATGCTTGTTCTTTTTTAGAAAAAGAAGCATAAGTTGTACTAAGAAAGGAGAGCAGAGGTATGAAAAATTTAAGCGAGTTGTTTGAAAATCGTTTTTTTCTTATGGATATTGGCGTGACGCAGTCCGTCAATCTAAATGGCGAGGCGGTCGAAGTTGGGCGGTATGCGGCATTTTCACCCAATAAGGGACAAAAGGGACACCAAGCCGTTGAGGTGAGTAATGATTACAGATATTTATGCGAAAAATACCACATCGGTGCAGATTGTGTGTGTGTTCTAAACGGAGAGGAGATGCTGTAGAATGGTTGAGCTTGAAACTTTATTGACTTCGATTGCATCTTCCGTGCAAGCCTCACAGGATGCGATTCAGCATAATGCGTATACAAATTTTATGAAATACTTTGTTTCGGAAAAAAACGACGGTATGACGTTGCATGAGGAAAACGACGGCGATACGATACTGTCTGAAGAAAAAACAAGAGATGAGGCGTATATGCCTGTGCTTCAGTATTTTAAGACGCTTTCTTCGCCCGACGATGCCGGTGTTGCTGTTCCCATGGTAGCGTTGGTGAAACACAATTCGCTGGTTTTGGAAGGTGTAAAAGTTGTTTTGAACGTAAGCGGTGTGCCAAACGGGAATCATTTTATGGTCAATACGGAACCGATGAATGATGAACAGGGGACGGAGCATCATCAGATCACACTAGAGTTTAAAAAGGAAGAACCGACGGAGGGAATGTCAAGGATACTTAGTGCATATAATCGGTTTTTATAATCAATAAGGAGGAATGTTATGGCTATAGCAGAACAATTTGTGGGATTACCGCTTGGACAGCTTATCGCGCAGCCGCTTGTAGAGGTTGCAAAAGGACAGGCAGAATTATGTGAAGTTTATTTGTCGTATTTATTTCGAATGGCTTATAAAGATGGTAAAGCGGACGGAGAAACCAATATTCTGAAGTTTACGTTGAATCGTCAGATTATTTCGGAGGAAGGCGATTCGGAGGTTGTACCGATTGAAGTGCAGGCGCCGCTGTTATCTTTGGTACCGGTTCCGGCGTTTGTGATGGATGAGGCGACTGTGCGTTTCAATATGGAAGTGACAGAACAAACCTTAAGTAAAAATACGGGAACGGAAGAAGTGACGAGTAGTTTTGGTTCAAGCTTTTGGGGATGCCATGCAAATATTGCTGGAAAGGTGTCGGCAACTCAGGAAAATACAAGAAAGACGGACGATTCCGCAAAGTATGAAATATATGCAAGGGCAGTTCAGCAAGAACCATCGGAAGGCATGGCAAAGCTTACATCTATTTTTGCTTCTGTAATCGAGCCGGTTGTGATGAAGAGCTAATAAGGGGATGAAACTGTTTCTCTGGGACGTTGACATTCAGAATCGAAAGAAGTAAAATAAAGTAGCAGATATAACATCTGAAATACTTTATGGTAAAGGGGGCAGAAACCGGGATAAAGGATCTCGGTACGGAACAATGAAGAAGATACAAACGAAAATCATGGTGATGGTTGCAATCGCAATCGTAGGAGTTACTGTAGTAAGTGTTTTGCTGAGTAAGGAAATCACTTACAAATCTACAATATCAGCATTGGAACAGAACTTGCAGGAAACAGTAAGATTAGCTGCTTCTTCGGCGGAAAACATGATTGCAACGTATACTGGAACTGTTTCGGAGATTGCCTCCAATCCAACACTTACAGATAATAAAATAACGCCGGAGAAAAAGCAGGAATTCATACAGACAAAAGTGGAAACATACTATATGCGTTCTGGCGGTATTGCGGATACAAACGGTTATGATTCGATTCATGATGCGGATGTTTCCAAGGAGCCCTTTTTTCAGGCAGCGATGAATGGAGAAAGTTATCTGTCTGCGCCTTACATAGATGGAAACGATATGTATTTGTTTGTTTCTGCGCCTGTTATGAAAAACGGAAATGTTGACAGTGTGATCTATTTTCAATGTGATACTTATATTTTGCAATCCATTATAGAAGATATCAAGATTGGAGAGCAGGGAGAGGCATATATTCTCGATCAGAACGGTACAACGATTGCCTATTGGGATGAACAGTCTGTTCTGGATAAAGAAAATGCGATTCAGAATGCAAGAAGGAATCCAAATGACAAAGATGCGCAGGTCGTTGCAGCGATTGAACGCAAGATGATTGCCGGAGAAAGCGGCGTTGAGCAATTCTATTATGCTAAGGACGATTCCAACAATATTCAGGCATATACGCCAATTCAGGGAACGGATGGCTGGAGTGTTGCGATCGTGGTTGATGAAGATGAATTTATGCGCTCTGCATATACCGGAAGCACAATTCAGATGGCAATTTGTCTTGGGTTGTGTGTAATCGTTGTTCTGATTTCGTTTGGCGTCAGCCATTCCATTGCGAGTCCTGTTGTTCAATGTGCAAAACGGTTGCAGCAGCTTTCGGAAGGTGATTTGAAAAGTAATGTCCCAGTGGTGAACGGACGGGATGAAACAAGTGTTCTATCAGAAGCCACGGCGCAGCTTGTGAAAAACTTTAATATGATCGTGAATGAAATCGGCAGAGTGCTCGGAGGGATTGCAAACGGAGATTTGTCAAGAGAGAGTACAAGCGAACATTTCCCCGGCGATTTTCAAATTCTACAGGAATATTTAAGTACGATCAACGATCACTTAAATCAAACATTAGGAGGAATTGCTACAGCAACAATGCGGGTATCCAATGACTCTGTGCAAGTGGCGTCCAGCAGCTCATCTTTGTCGAGAGGTGCAGTGGAACAGGCAAGTGCAGTGGAACAGCTTTCTTCTATTATTGGAAATATGGACAGCGATTCCAAAGAAACGGCAAGATTGGCAGAGCAGACCAAAGATATGGTTGACAGTGCGGGGGCACAACTGAATGAAAGTAATGAGCGCATTCAGGAGCTGAATGAGGCGATGAATCTGATCACGACAACGTCGGACGAAATTTCTCGGATTATAGGTGTGATTGAAAATATTTCCGCACATACAAATATTCTTGCGCTGAATGCTGCGATTGAGGCAGCACATGCCGGAATGGCGGGCAGAGGTTTTGCAATCGTTGCGGAAGAAGTGCGAAATCTTGCTTCACAATCAGATCAGGCGGCGAAGGCAACAAGAGAATTGATAGAGCATGCGATTGAAGCTGTAAACAGCGGCAGCGTGGTTGTAGAGAAAGTAACGGAGTCAGTGTCGGAGGTTGTTACTCTGGCGGGACAGGCAGCAGAGCAGATGGGTGTCGTGGCCGGTGCGGTGGAACAGCAGACAAAAGCGATTGAACAGGCATCTATCGGCATTCATCAGATTTCCAATGTAGTACAGGACAATTCTGAAATGGCACAGGAAAGTGCTCATGTAAGTGAGGAATTGTCGGAGCAGGCAAGTATGCTGAAACGCTTGGTCAGCAGCTTTAGATTACGTAGAAACTAAAAAACGGCGGTGATTCGGGAAACGGGTCACCGCTAATTTTTTTCGCCTTTTTTACACAAAATATCATATTCCGACATAAACTATAATAAAATGACAGAATGGAATATGAATGATGTATTTTTTCTTATTTATTTTACTGCTGATCGCACTTTTTAACTGTATTTTATTTTACGCACGAAAAAAGAAGATTATCAACAAGATAAAATGCATGGATAAATGTCAGAAATGCACCGTGCTAGAGGAACTTGTGAAACCGTTTGGTTATTATTATCATTGTCAATGCAGCTTCTTTTCTTCCGCGCTGGACGCATGGCAGAGAAAAGCCGGATATACTTGGCTTTACGATTATATGGCACCCCGCTTTAAGATGGTATTTGACGCGCTGCCAATTTATTTCGACTATCAAGGCAGAACATGGCTGATTGAATTTTGGAAAGGGCAGTATGGTATCAATACGGGAGCGGAGATTGGAATTTACCATGCAGATGAAATCATTGACGAGAAGGAGTACAAAACGACGCTGTTTGAATGTGCATCGGATGAGGAATTTCTAACCTGTTCGTTGGTGCTTTGCGACGGAGATGGTGATTGCGTTCAAGTCTGTCAGAAACATTGGTGGATTACCGCATTTTTGACGGGACGCTTTTCACAGCCGTACGATTTGTATATGAAAGCAACGCTGACATTTCCAAACAGAGAAATGCAGAACGCCTTTATTGGCGGAATGTATCGGGCGGGATATACACGACAGGATTTCATACTGTGCGGTCTGTCCTTGACTTTTACATTTTTCAAACCAAAGCAAACGAACTACAACTTGCCGACACGCTTTTGGCGCCGTTTTTCACAATGGCAGAACAAGATTTCATGCAGATTGTATTTATGGATTACAAAACCCTTTCAGAGCAGAGAAGACAGAATCTTATGCCTGTACTATACGCTTCCAGCAGCATTTCGAAAACTGCTTCAGCTCCACCGCTTCAATAAACGCTGTCATAAAAAAAGATGCTGTTATCGGGGGCGGCCATGAGTGTTTCGTCACGTTTGGTGCGTGCTTTTGAAAATGCCCTTGTCCTGCCGCTTACACGATGTTCCCGCTATGTGTTGATGAGCGACTGCCACAGGGGTGTTGGCACCACCTCCGATAATTTTTTGAAAAATCAACATTTATATTTTGCGGCGTTGGAACACTATTACAAAAAAGGATTTACTTATATTGAACTTGGCGACGGCGATGAACTTTGGGAAAACCGCTGCATGAAAAATATTATCGAAATGCATGAAACGGTATTTGAGATGTTTTCGAAGTTTTGCAGGCAAAACAGGCTGTACCTTATCTATGGCAATCATGATATGGTAAAAAAGAAAAAATCCTGTTGTCCGATGTTTCATTTTCATGAAGGGATTATCCTATGTCCGCCCAATATGCCGCAGCGCGCGCTTTATTTAACGCACGGTCATCAGGCAAGTTTGCTGAATTCTACGTTTTGGCGGGTGGCATGTTTTCTTGTGCGATATATTTGGAGTCCTTTGGAAAGCGTGGGTGTTCTTGACCCGACAAGCGCAGCGAAAAATTATCATGTGAAAAGCAAGTGCGAAACGCGTTTGAGGAATTGGGCAGTTCAAAACAAACATATTTTGATTACGGGACACACGCATCGCCCCGTAATGCCCGAAGAACCGGCGTATTATTACAACACGGGGAGCTGCGTCCATCCACGCAGCATCACCTGCATTGAAATCGAACAAGGCGCTATGAAGTTGGTAAAATGGTATATGAGCGTCAGAGCGGATAATTCCCTGTATGTAACACGGGAAGAAATAGGAGGACCTGTTTTGCTTTTGTAATTTTTGATTTATGATAAAGAATTGACGTACAAAAGGTTATCGTTTAGAATGAAACAAGGAAAAGCAAAAGAACGGAGAGATAGAACGTCTATGAGAAATAAGAAAAACCGGACAATACAGATGACCGTGCTGATCGTACTGATACTTTTGTTGATGATTCTAAGCATATGTATTGGGATATATGCCGCCGAGGGTGGAGAAAATGAAGATGTGACACAAGTGTCAGAAAGCATGGAATGGATTTCCGAGGAAGATACGGAAATCAATATCGAAGAAGAAACGGGTACAACTGACGATATTTTGCAAGTGTCGGAAATGGAAAGTGTTGCGGAAGATGAAGAAGATATGACACAAGTGTCAGAAAACAAAGAACCACAGGAATACTTTACGCAGAGTGTTATAACGGATGAGATATACGCGAGAATAAACGGCTGCTCCTACGTGGAAAATGAGGAGATTGCGCTCGAGGATCT
>JAIEDW010000060.1 GCA_029067805.1 Lachnospiraceae bacterium | reverse complement strand
ATAACAAATGTATGAAAAAAACGTTCAAGCATTGCATAATACAAGAGATTAACAAGTGCGCTATAGATAAACAACACTACACTTCCAACGATGCTTACAATCAGGTTTCCCGTCAAACATACTGCCATAATAAACACACCATATGCCAGGAGAAATACCAACGTCCATACACAGATTGCCTGCATCGCATTGACAAATGCCACACTTGAAAATGCACTTTTTCCTGCAGCAATGCCCATACATACGAAAATATGGAACAAAAATGGAAGGAAAAATTGCATAACACCCGATACGTATTTAGAAAAGAAAAGCTGTGTACGGTTGATTGGAAGGCTATGGTAGGTGTCAAGCTGTTTTCTCGAATGCAAGTACGCAAAACCGCTTAGCGCACATAACAATGCAGCACAGCAGACAAGCACGGCAATCAATCGCATTTCTGTTCCAAAAAACCGCTGTTCCACATATACTTTCAGAGTGATATTTCCGCGCTCTGTCAAATTGTCAAACATCATCAGCATCCGCACCTCAAATGCCAGAAAACAGCCGATAAAGATGAGTATCGGACACCATATTCTCTTTTGAACATCCTGCTTGATCAGCTTAAAAAATAAGTTTTTTGATGTCATAACCTGCTACCTCCGTTTCGCTGATAAAGATTTCCTCCAATGTGAGCGGAATGCTCTCCGTAAAAATCGGATTGTGGAGATTGACTGCTGCCATAATCTCATCAATTTTTCCTTTTACTGTAAGGGTAATAAGTGACCCTCGTTTCTCGGACTTTACAATATCAAGTCCGCTCAGCGCTGCCGCCTCATCCTCCGGCGTTTGAAAAACACACTGTACGTTGTGAATATTTAATTTCATTTCCTCCAAGTCTTTTTGCATGAGCACACCGCCCTGATGTAAAATTCCCACACTGTCACAGATGTCCTCCAGCTCACGCAGATTGTGCGATGCGATAACCGGCGTAAAATCCCTGTTTGCAAGTTCGCCCGCAAAGATGCCTTTTACCGCTTGACGCATCACGGGATCCAGACCGTCAAAAGTTTCATCGCAAAACATATAACGGGTGTTTGCGCAAATGCCAAGCAGTACGGAAAGCTGTTTTTTCATTCCTTTGGAAAACGTGTTGATCCGGCGTTTTTTCTCAAGCTGAAATTTGTCGAGCATTTCCGTAAAGCGCGCCATATCAAACTTTGCATAGTAATCGCTGTAGAATTTCGCCATATCAAGCGGTGTGGCGTTCGGAAGGAAATACTGTTCATCCGATATGTAAAAAATCTCCCCTTTTACTTCGTTGTTCTCATACACACTTTTCCCATCGACAAGAATTTCACCGCTGTCGGGTTTTAAGACACCGCAGGCAATCCGCAAAAAAGTGCTCTTTCCCGCTCCGTTTGTTCCAATCAGTCCGAAAACTTCTCCGTTTTTGATGTTCACACTGATATCCTTAACAGCCTCTATATTGTCAAATTTTTTGTGAATATTCGTTGCTGTTATCATTGTATTCCTCCTTCCTCCTCTATACATTGCTCAAGCATACTTCTAAGCTCATCGGGCGATATTCCGGCAAGCAGCGCTTTTTCCACACTGGCACGAATTTCCTTCTTAATTTCCTGCCGCTTTTTATCCGCAGTCTGCGCCGACTCGCTGACAAAGCTTCCTTTTCCCTTGATGGTGTAAATATAGCCTTCACGCTCCAACTCCTGGTAGGCGCGCTGAATTGTGTTCGGATTCAAGGAAAGCTCCATCGCAAGACTTCTCACCGACGGCATCGGGGAATTTTTCTCCAACGCACCGCAGAGAATGAGCTGCTCAAACCGCTCAATAATCTGCTCGTATATCGGTCGTCTGTCTTTGTGGTCTATCAAAATCACGATTTTCCCTCCTTTCTTGTCTGTATTAATACACTTAATACAGTTATACTGTACTCTATTCGGGGAAATCTGTCAATAGGTTTTTTACTACTCCCCTTAATTCTCAATACCCTAGAAGGGACAAAATTTGATTCGACAGGTGCATTACAATAAAAATCAATGTAAGATATATTCTAAAATACAAACGATGGGAGATTTTATTATGAATGATTTACAGACACACTTAACGAACTACCTGGAATACTGCCAAAAGCAGAAAAGATTAGATGAAAAAACGTTGAGAGCATATCGGATTGATCTGACACAGTTTTTCAATCATGTTCAGCTTACTGATATTTTAGAAGTGACGCCTAAAATATTGGAAAATTTTATTGCAGAACTTCATCAAACGTACCGGCCCAAAACCGTAAAGAGGAAAATTGCTTCTTTAAAAGCTTTTTTTCACTACTTTGAATATAGAGAAATCATTGAACGGAATCCTTTTAACAAAATACACGTAAAATTTCGGGAGCCTACTCTTCTACCCAAAACCATACCGCTTCATATTGTTGAAACATTTTTGTCTACTATATATAAACAGCAATCATATGCAAAAACAGCTTATCAGAAAAGGAACGCACTAAGAGATGCGGCTGTAATCGAACTACTCTTTGCAACCGGTATGCGAATTTCTGAACTTTGTTCTTTGAACGCGGAAAATGTGAATCTATATGACAGAACCGTTTTAATATATGGAAAAGGCTCTAAGGAACGAAAGGTGCAGATTGGAAATGATGATGTTGCTAATATATTAGAGAAATATAAAAATGACTTTCAAACAGAAATTCAAAGCTGTGGGTATTTTTTTGTAAATCAGAACGGCAAAGAATTATCAGACCAATCTGTCCGAAGAATGATAAACAGATATACTTCTCTTGCTGCAATTGATCTGCATATCACACCGCATATGTTTCGACATACTTTTGCTACGAGTTTATTGGAGGCTGATGTTGACATCAGATATATTCAGGAAATATTAGGGCATAGTTCGATTAATATTACTGAAATATATACACATGTTGCTATGTCTAAACAGAAGGATATTCTTACTACAAAGCATCCTAGGAAAAATTTTCATATTTAATTGTAAAGGCATCAATCTAAATGAGATGAAACTTATATAGATTGGCGCCTTTTTACTGGTTGATTGATAATCAGGGATTATCGGTTAGATAGGATAGAAA
>JAIEDW010000006.1 GCA_029067805.1 Lachnospiraceae bacterium | reverse complement strand
AAATTATCACAGTCTCCTGCAGGATATTATCAAGCGATTTTGATGGATCTTAGAATGCCTGTTATGACGGGATTTGAGGCGGCTGCGGCAATTCGTGCATTGGAACACGCGGACGCAAAAAGCATTCCGATTATTGCCATGAGTGCGGATGCATTTGATGATGATGTGCAAAAATGTAAGGAATGCGGCATGAACGATCATACCTCGAAACCGATTAATGTTGATAGTGTGGTGCATTTGCTGCGGAAGTATATCAAAATTTAAGATACGGCTGCGAAAAAACTATTGACAATTCCTGACAGCAATGTTATTATCTATGAGTATGCCGCATAACTAGGTTTAAGTGTATTCTATAAAATACCACCAAAGTTAGCGAGTAATTATTTAGGAGGTGCAATATGTACGCAATTATTGCAACAGGTGGAAAGCAGTACAAGGTTTCTGAAGGAGATGTAATCAAGGTTGAAAAGCTTGATGCAGAGGTTGGAAACACTGTAACGTTTGACGAAGTGATTGCTGTTAGCAATGATTCTCTGAAGGTAGGCAAGGACATAGCGGGTGCATCTGTTTCGGCGACTGTTATGGAGCAGGGAAAGCACAGAAAAGTGATTGTTTACAAGTATAAGAGAAAGACAGGCTATCACAAGAAAAACGGTCATAGACAAGCATACACTCAGGTTAAGATTGATAAAATCAACGCTTAAGATGTTGTTTCGTTAAAACAGTATGACTACAGTTGTTGTTTTTAAATCCAAAGATCGTTATAAAGGCTTTACGTGTGCGGGACATGCGGAGTTTGCTGAATCGGGAAAGGATATCGTGTGTGCGTCGATTTCCGTCCTGGTAATCAATACACTCAACGCAATCGAGAAGTTTGCGGATGAAAGAGCGGAGGTTACGACAGAGGATGGCGTGATTACATGCCGGTTTTCGAACGAGATTAACGACAAGACAAAACTTTTGCTGGATACGATGCTTTTGGGGTTAAAAGACATTGAAAAGAACTATGGAGCGCGAAAGAGAAAAAAGTATTTCGAGCTTACGATCAAAGAAGTGGATTGAAGAATGGAGGTTTACTATGTTAAAATTAGAACTTCAGTTTTTTGCTCATAAAAAGGGAGTTGGTTCTACAAAGAACGGTAGAGATTCCGAGTCTAAGAGATTAGGTGCAAAGAGAGCAGATGGCCAGTTCGTTAAGGCAGGCAACATTTTATACAGACAGCGTGGAACAAAAATCCATCCGGGTATCAATGTTGGCAGAGGCGGCGACGATACATTATTTGCATTGGTAGATGGTGTACTCAGATTTGAGAGAAAAGGTCGCGATAGGAAGCAGGCTTCTGTTTATCCTGTAGAGGAGAAATAGGACGACATAAACGATGCACAAAGGCTTCAGGATTTCCCTGAAGCCTTTTTACACGATATGGAGGATTATGATGTTTGCAGATAGGGCAAAAATATATATCAGGAGCGGAAAGGGCGGAGACGGACATGTTTCGTTCCGACGCGAAAAATATGTGCCAAACGGAGGTCCAGACGGCGGTGACGGTGGCATGGGCGGAAGCGTAATATTTGAAGTTGACGAAGGCTTAAATACGCTTACGGATTTTAGACATATCAGGAAGTATTGTGCTGAGGATGGAGAAAACGGTGCAAAGCGCAACTGCCGCGGAAAAAACGGAAAAGATATCATTGTGAAAGTTCCGCCGGGAACTGTTATCAAGGAGCTTGAAACGGGAAAAGTAATCGCCGATATGTCGGGAGATAACCATAGGCAGTTAATTTTGAGCGGCGGAAAGGGCGGAAACGGAAATCAGCACTATGCCACATCTACCATGCAGGCACCCAAATATGCGCAGCCCGGACAACCTGCAAAGGAGCTTAATCTATTCCTTGAATTGAAGGTTATTGCGGATGTCGGGCTTGTCGGGTTTCCCAATGTGGGGAAATCGACACTCCTTTCCAGAGTGACGAATGCGCGTCCAAAGATTGCCAACTATCATTTTACAACGTTAAATCCCAATTTGGGCGTTGTTGATCTGGACGGGAACAAGGGCTTTGTCATAGCGGATATTCCGGGACTGATTGAGGGCGCGGCAGATGGTGTGGGACTTGGACATGAGTTCTTGCGTCACATAGAGAGAACGAAAGTTTTGATACATTTGGTTGATGCGGCATCAACAGAAGGCAGAGATCCGATTGAGGATATTTATGCAATCAATAAAGAGCTTGAAGCATACAATGCGGATATTGCAAAAAGACCGCAGGTTATTGCGGCGAACAAGATTGACGCAATTTATGATGACGCGGACGTTTCTCCCGTACAGAAAATAAAAGATGTGTTTGAGCCGAAGGGCATTAAGGTGTTTCCGATTTCCGCTGTATCGGGTGAAGGTCTGAAAGAATTGTTGTATCATGTGAGCAACATGCTTGCGGAAATTGACGAGCCGCCTACAATATTCGAACAGGAGTTTAATCCGGATGTGGATATTGTTATCGGAAACGATCCCTATACTGTTGAATATGATCAAAAGAATGACGAATACGTAGTCGAAGGGCCGCGCATTGAAAAGATGCTTGGATATACCAATCTCGATTCGGAGAAGGGCTTTCAGTTCTTTCAGAAATTCCTTAAAGATAACGGGATTTTGGACGAGCTTGAGGCGCTGGGAATTGAAGAGGGCGCTACAGTGCGCATGTATGGTTTGACATTTAGTTACTATAAGTAAAGTGAAAGGAATAAGGTTGTTAAGATGACAAGTAAACAAAGATCGTACTTGAAAGGACTCGCGATGAACATTGATCCGGTGTTTCAGATTGGAAAAGCGTCAGTTACCCCGGAAAATATAGATGCGATTATGGAAGTGTATAATACACATGAACTCATTAAGAT
>JAIEDW010000059.1 GCA_029067805.1 Lachnospiraceae bacterium | reverse complement strand
AGTATAGATACGCAATGCGTGTATAGGAGGGTAGCAATGGAAAAGAAAGACAGGTTAATTGAACTGCGGGAAAGTGCAGGCATGAACCGCCGTCAGTTTGCGGAGTATTTTGAAATACCATATAGAACGGTTCAGGATTGGGAATTGGGGAATAGAGAAATGCCGGAGTATTTGCTGCGTTTGATTGCGTATAAACTGCAGATGGAAAAGCTTGTAGAAAATGGGGGAGATTCAGATGAACAAAAGTGAAATTGTTTTGTTTGAAACGGAGGATAAGAAGATTTCGTTATCAGTGCCAATTGAACGTGAAACAGTTTGGCTTACACAAGAGCAAATGAGTAAGTTGTTTGAAACAGCAAGATCGTCGATCGCGTATCATATAGGCAACATATTTAAAGAAAAGGAACTTGAACAAGATACTTCTGTCGAAATTTTCGACAGAAGTCATGATAAGGCATCAAGACCGCCACAATATTATAATTTAGATGTCATTATTTCCGTTGGCTATCGCGTAAAATCCAAGCGAGGCATAGAATTCCGCAGATGGGCAAATTCTGTTTTAAAACAATACATTTTACAGGGATATGCAGTGAATAATAACCGTATAAAACAGCTTGGTGAGGTAATACAGGTTATGAAACGCACAGAGAATGCATTAGACAGCAGACAGGTTTTGACGGTAATTGAAAAATACAGTGAAGCGTTGGAACTTCTTGATTCTTATGATCACCAAACAATGAAGCGTCCACAGGGAAATGCTGATTCCTATGTTTTGACTTATGAAGAGTGTCGGGATGTAATATCAAATATGAAATTTGGCGACGAATCAGAGTTGTTTGGAAAGGAAAAAGATGATTCGTTTCAAGGAAGTATCGGAAATATTTATCAGTCGTTTTCAGGAACAGACTTTTATCCGACACTGGAAGAGAAAGCAGCGCACCTGTTATATTTTGTCACAAAAAACCATAGCTTTTATGACGGAAACAAAAGAATTGCAGCAACGATGTTTCTTTATTTTCTTGATAAAAACGGCGTTCTTTTTGCAGGAGGCGAAAAACTGATTGATGATCACACATTGGTAGCGCTCACGATTATGATCGCGGAATCGAAACCGGAAGAAATGGAAATGATGATTACAGTAGTTATGAATTGTATAAAATAATGCCGATATTTCTGTACCCTATGCTATATTGACTTTTCCTTTCCGAAAAAGTATAATGAAGTCTATGGGACAAGGAATGTCCCCATTTTATAGGAGGGAAAAGATTATGAAAAAGAAACTATTAGCACTTTTGGTATCTGCTGCTATGGTATACAGTTTGGCCGGTTGTGGAAATTCAACAGGCGGTGCGGCAGATAACACATCAGCTGCATCAGGGAACGATGCAGCGCAGAACAATGTAGCAGAAAACAATGCGCCGGCAGACAATGCGCAGACAGAAGTTGCACCGGCAGACACAGAGGGAGATACATATAATGTAGGTATCTGCCAGCTTGTACAGCATGACGCTTTAGATGCTGCAACACAGGGATTTAAGGATGCATTG
>JAIEDW010000058.1 GCA_029067805.1 Lachnospiraceae bacterium | reverse complement strand
AAATATCTTGATTTGTCCAGCATTCATGTATCGGAGGATATGCGCGGTCAAAGCATTGGAAAGGCACTTTTTACTGCGGCAAAGGAGTGGGCGAAAAACAAAGGTGCGAGGAAGTTATACATATCTGCGCATTCTGCCGTTGAAAGTCAGGCATTTTATAAAGCGATGGGATGCGTCGAAGCGCAGGTATATAATCAAAAGCATGTGGAGGCAGAACCTTATGACTGCCAGTTGGAGTGTGAATTGTGATTAGAACTTGACTTTTTAGTATGGCTGTAAACGCTTGTCAATGAAAAAACAGTAGAACAATGGGATTTTTAGGCAGCTTATGTTATAATGGTGTATAGCAGGTAAGGGTACCAATTTTATCTTAAAGATGGCGTATCGTTTATAACGATGGAGAAAAGTATGATTGGAAAAAATATTAATGGTTATGAAATCATTGGATTTAGAGGAAAAGGTTCTTTTGGGACGGTTTATAAGTGCCAGAAAGAAAATCGCACCTATGCAATCAAAATCTTTACAATAGATTATGTACTTTCGGAATTTGCAAAGGGTCAAAATAATAGAGTTACCGGAGAGATCGAAGCACTGAAAAAAGTTCACAGCGATTATGTGGCAGGTTATATCGATGATGGTTCATTTTGGGATAACGGGTGGGAGTACATATATGTCGTCATGGATTTTGTCGAGGGACAGGACTTAGAAACTGTTATGAATAACAGAAAGATTGAAACGGACGAAGCTATGAAAATTTTTGGTCAGATTTTAGATGGCATCGAATCGATTCATGCGCAGAAACTGATTCATAGAGATCTAAAACCTGCTAATATTTACCTGTTAGACAATGGCGATATCAAAATATTGGATTTTGGTCTGTCTAAATTAATAGACTATACATCGATTACCAATACAGGCGATCAATTGGGAACGCCATTATATATGTCGCCGGAACAGATAAGTGATAGCAAGAATATAGACTATCGCTCTGATTACTATGCAATGGGAGTCATTTTATTTCAATTATTAACAGAGAACACACCTTATGGTGCAATCCGTTCAAGGGAGGAATTATATTACAAAATTAAAGCGGAACCGCCGATTTCAATCAGATTTTTTATTCCTACAATAAACAATAATATAGATAATTTGATTATGGCATTACTGCAAAAAGAGAATTATAAACGTCCAAACAGCATACAGGATATCAAGACATACATTGAACAGGAAAATGAAACAACTAAAATGCCAGCGAAAAGTTTTAGTCCGTCTTTTTATGTGAGGTTGTATGATGATAAATCGGTACTGAAACAGTTTTATGAAGATGGGTATACGGTGGAAAACGTGATTTTTCCGATTAATTATCAGGACAGGCAGAAGAATCTGTTAAAGTTTATAAAAAGCAGTGATATCAATATCATAATAGATCCTGCAACTATGCGGTTAGCATATGATACATATGCAGATGTCAAGGGACTTAAAATGTTACCGTATGCGCCTAAAGATTTTGGACGATTACAATTAGAGGATTTGGAAAATTATGAGGACAAAAAAGAATATATCAGAAAAGTTGTTGATGAGCAATTAAAGCATGGTGTAAAGACTGTTGTAGCGCCGTTTCATACGAGTAACAATTCTACTGTGGTTAAAATCAAGATGGATATAAACGAGAACTGGTTTTCACTGGATGTAAAGTTACTGGAAGAAACAAAAGCTTATTTGGATTCCATAAATTTTGAGGGAAAATTAGTAGGCGGTTTTTGTATCAAGGCAGATATTCTTACCGATAGAAAAGAAAGAGAATATTTTTTAAATGTATTATCCGGGTTGCATTGCGATATGTATTGGATCTATGTTGACTCCATTAATGAGAATTCCAATGTTTCGCAGTTATATAATTACGCAACGGCATTGCTTGATTTGCAAAAATCAACAAATAAACCTGTTATAGCGGGAAGAATAGGTACATTTGGCTTGATTCTTCTTGCATTTGGGCTGTATGCATTTGAATCGGGAGTATCAAGATTTGAATCATTTTATGAAGAATTATACAAAGATGCCAGCGATAAACCTTACAGAATGCCTGTTCGATATTATATACCGGAGCTTATGAAAACGATATCGGTTGAACGAAAGAATCCGATTAGGATAGAACAGCTATTGCATTCCGAAGTTGGACAGGATATAACATGTCATTGTCAATATTGTGAAGGAATGGAACCGATGCTGCTTATGAACGATCTTCGAACAAAAAAGCATTTCCTGTATAGAAGAAACGAAGAAATTCAATTGCTAAGGAAGATGTCAACTATGGAGGAACGCGTTGCGTACATGAAAGGACGCATTGAAAATGCAATGGAATATTATAAAAGCCTAAAGCCGATTTTCATAGATGATGACAGCAAATATTTAAAAACATGGTCAGAAGTGATTGAAAAACTGCAAGAGAGGATGAAAGAATGTTAGAGGCAGAAATTGTTCATTCTATGAATGAATACTTGCGTTGTCATGGAATAAGCTATGCCAATGAGCTTCGGATGGGGCTTGGCATTCCGGATATATCATTCAATTTAGGCGGTAATCGAAAAATAAGATATATAGATGATTATTACTTGCTTACAGTATGGGACTTTATTGATACACAGAAAAAAACTACGTTAAAAGAGATTGGAGCACGGTTTTATTTTTCAATGGAAAAAGTAAAAAAGTATGTATTTGAGCTTGTAAAGATTAATTTAGTTACTGTAAGAGATGAAGTAGTAAAAGCAGTCAACAGTATTAAAAATGCACGCTTAGGCGTCACTGTTGCGGTGGAGGCAAAGATAAGAGATTGGAAGAAGGGGTTGATACAGGCACAAAGATATTTATTCTTTTCCGATTATTCCTATCTGGCATTACCGAAAATGAATATCAGACTTGTTGACAAAGATGCATTGGAAGAGGCAGGCATCGGCTTATTGGCAATTGACAATAAGTGTTTAGAGGAGATTATTCCGGCACAAAAATCTAACGAATGTACATATTATATGAAGTACATGCATACGTCCGTATTGTTTGATCAATATAAAAAGAATAATGACAGGTATGTCAGAAAAAAAGATCATATTTTTACACATTTGGCATTTGAAAATGAACAACAATAACAGTGATTGATGGAGCAGACAGATGGATACTGATTTTTTACAGACTTTTGGAGAGCATAAAAATTACGCTTGCGTATTTTCAGAGATACACAAGCTTATAGAAAAAGAAAAATCCGTTATTATCGCTATTGACGGGCGGTGCGGAAGCGGAAAGACGTATCTTGCCGAACTGATTGGAAAAGGATTTCCCTGTAATATTCTGCATATGGATGATTTTTATCTGCCTTTTGAACAAAGGTCAAAGAACTGGATGGAAATTCCGGCTGGAAATATGGATTTGGAACGGTTTTTGACGGAGGTACTGCGCCCGCTTAGAACGAATAAGCAGGCAGTTTATCGTCCTTATATCTGTAAAAAGAACAGCATGGGCGAAGCGGTGAATCTGACACCTTGCAATTTGACCATAGTGGAAGGGAGCTATTCGCATCACCCGTTGCTGGCAGCAGAGTACGATTTGACCATTTTTCTTACCTGCTCAGAAGAGGAGCAGAAAAAACGCCTGCAGATGCGGGAAGGTGACCGTTTCCCGAACTTTGAAAAGCAGTGGATACCATTGGAGGAAAATTATCTGCGGCACTATTCCATAGAAACAAACAGTCAATTAGTGATAGATACGAGTGACTTTTTTCATAGTACGGAGGAGTAAGGTGGAACTAACATTTCGAAAAGGCACAACAGATGATTTGACGCAGATTATGGAGCTTGTCCAATCTGCGGTTGACCATATGGAAGCACAAGGCATTATGCAATGGGATGCACTTTATCCGATTATGGAAGACTTTGCAGAAGATATTAACGAGGACGCATTATATATTGGAATACAAGACGAAACCATTGCCGTAATATGCACGGTAAATCAACAATGTGACGACGAATACAAAAACGGACAGTGGCAGCAGCCCCAAAAGTCGTTTGCGGTTATTCACAGATTATGCGTAAGCCCTGCCTTTCAAAACAAAGGGATAGCATATCAAACAATGCATTTTATTGAAACATTAATCAAGGAAAAAGGAATAGAAGCAATACGGCTGGACGTGTTTTCCCAAAATCCCTATGCTTTGCGGCTATACCAAAAGTGTGGATATCAAGAGGTTGGAATCGTACATTGGAGAAAAGGGATGTTTTACCTTATGGAAAAGTATCTGTAATCCATAAACCGCAATGAAGGGAGATGTGCAGTGTAGCAGATTATGATTATTTATTTCCTCTTACCATTTGCGTTGTTGTCTTTAGGTATTGATAATTTTACGAACCGTATGTCGAATTTAGTAACATGCCATGGTAAAATCAGGTCATTAAATTGAAACGGGGAGATGTGAATATATGAGGAACAAAAATCAGGAGCTAAAATACCAAGATATCGTTAAAAAAGTAATGAAAAATGTTTTAGAATGTTTTCCGGACATATATCAAAGTATAGAGTTCGGTGCATATATCAATTCGGAAAATTATTTTGTATCATATATATTTCGCACAAATGTACAGCTACAGACTGCAAAACAAAGTGGATTGTTGGAAAAAATAAATTTATTGCATAAAGAGCAGCTTAGGAAAAATAATTATCCTGTTCAGGGAATTAAAGATTGCGGTTTTGCGTCACAGGAACAATGTGATAAAGAATATAACGGAAATTGGTATTACTA
>JAIEDW010000057.1 GCA_029067805.1 Lachnospiraceae bacterium | reverse complement strand
GTACAGGTCTTGATGTGCAGACAATACAGACTTATCTTAACAGAATACGAAGAAATTACCCCGGCATTCCTGCCATTACGGACGAGGCAGGTGTATTTGGGGACAGCACGCGCGCTGCGGTAACGAAATTCCAGAGTGTTTTCGGATTGACGCCGGATGGCATTGTCGGGAAAGCCACTTGGTATAAAATTTCCGAGGTGTATACGGCAGTTGCCAGATTAGCGGACCTTAATAGTGAAGGAACCACGCTCGGCATCGGGACGGTTCCGCCGAATTCTGTTCTAAGAACAGGATCAAGAGGAGCGGATGTGCTGACGCTGCAATATCTTTTGAATATTATTTCCGAATTTTATCCGACTGTGCCGGGAGTGACATCGGACGGAATATTCGGAAACGCTACACAGCAGGCAGTCATTGCCTTTCAAAAAGCAATGCAGCTGACGCCGGACGGTATTGTCGGACCGTCAACTTGGCGGGCGCTTTATCAAAGCTATCTCGGTATTGAAAATAATATACCGGGCTCCGGCTCCGGCGGAGGCGGAACAGGCGGCGTAACGGAATATGTTGTACGTTCCGGTGATACGCTGTGGCTATTGGCACAAAGATACGGTACGACGGTGGATGCCATTAAGAGACTGAATGGCTTGACGAGTGATGCTTTGAATATCGGTCAGGTATTAAAAATTCCGTCAGGGTCAGCGCCATCTTATTTTGAGTACACCGTACGTTCCGGCGATACGCTGTGGCTATTGGCACAAAGATACGGCACGACGGTAGACGCGATTAAGAACTTAAACGGTTTAAGCAGTAATGCATTAAGTATCGGTCAGATATTATTGATTCCGAGTGCGTCGTAAAATCAAAAGGTGTATCTTGAACTGAGAGGGCAGATTGTATAAAGTGTCCTCTCTTTTCTTTTGACAGAATCCCTTTCTAATGTTATATTAAGAAATAGAAAAACTATTTTAGTTGTTGATAGGAGGTTCCCCATGTAATACGATATTCTGACAAATGAAAGCAGAAAACATACAGGCGCAGGAAAGATGAACAGCGGCTGGTGTTTTTGTAGTTGGAAAAACGGAATATCTGAAATTGGCATGGGATTTTTAATAATTCGCAAAAAAAGAGAAAACAACGGGTAGTATACTCAACGAACTACCTTTATGTTAATAAAGAGGATGATATCATCTGTCAGAGGAAATTTGCCGACAGAGATATTATCATTTGTACATGCCATGAAAGATATTCCTTCATGGCGTTTTTCATTAACATAAGGATGGAGGAATGACAGGATGGAACAGATTTATAAATATCCCCGTACCCGCCACTTGGAGGGTTCCAGAAAACAGTCAGGGGATGAGGACTTAAAAAATGTTAAGTTTGAGGAGATACAGGGGAAATTTTTAGTTTTGGAGGAAAAGGTGGACGGCGCCAATTGTGGCATCAGTTTCGGCAGGGACGGAAAAATGTATCTGCAAAGCCGCGGACATTTCTTAAACGGCGGATACGGGGAACGGCAGTTTGATTTGTTTAAGATGTGGGCAAAATGCTTTGAGGACCAGTTTCGCCGGTTGCTGGGAGAGCGGTATGTAATGTATGGAGAATGGCTTTACGCCAAGCACACGGTATTTTATGACAGGCTGCCTCATTTTTTCATGGAATTTGATATTTTTGACAAGTGGGAAAGAAAATTCTTTTCCACGCAAAAGCGCAGAGAGTTTTTGAAAGATACCCCGTTTATCCAGTCTGTGCGTGTGCTGACTCAGGGACGCTTTCAAAGTTCCGGGGACATTGAGAAATGGATAGGGCCAAGTCTTTTTATTTCTGAAAAACCGGAACAGGCTTTCACCCGCCAGTGTAAAAAGGGCGGGGTAAATTTAGAAACGGCGCTTCAGCAGAGTGATTTAACAGGAATTATGGAAGGCATCTATATCAAGGTGGAAGACGGAGACTATGTGACTGACCGTCTGAAGTTTGTGCGGGCGTCTTTCCTCAACACTATTCTTGATTCGGAAAGCCACTGGTTAAATCGTCCTATGGTGGCAAATTGTCTGGCAGACGGGATCGACCTCTTTTACGTTCCCGGAGCCGGAATGGATGCGGAAAAGAGGTGAATGGGATGAATAAGAGCATATTAAGGGAAATCCGCAGCAGCGGGTTTTCCTTTGCAAAGCTGGCAGAGGAGTATCCTGTGCTTGCTGCTTTAGAAGAAGTACCGCAGGAGCCGGAGTATCATGCTGAAGGCAATGTGTTTTGTCACACGGAAATGGTGTGCAGGGAATTGATTAGACTTTCCGGCTGGCAAAAGTTGGGGGAGGAAGAACAGGAACTTCTGTTTTTGGCGGCTGCATTTCATGATATTGGCAAAGCCATTTGTACAAAGCAGGAGGAGGGAAAATGGATTTCACCGAAGCATACTATCCTTGGAGAAAAAGAATTCCGCAGGATGGTTTATAGGGAAGCTCCCCGGTTCGGGCTGACTTTCAGGCAGCGGGAAATGGCAGCAAAGCTGATCCGGTATCATGGACTGCCAATATGGTTTTGGAAGAAGAAAAGACCTGAATTTGATTTGTTGAAAGCTGCAGAAAGCATTCCTTTGCGTCTTTTGCACTTGCTTTCCATGGCGGATGCGCAGGGCCGGATATCAGATTCTGCCGGGAGGCTTAGGGAACATGCGGAGTTATTTGCAGATTATGCAAAAGAAGTAGGCGTGTGGGAAGAACCTTATACATTCACAGATACTTATACGAAATTCCGGTATTTTCACGCGGAAGATTTATGGCAGGGTGCCCAATTATATGACGATACGGAATTTGATGTGATTATAATGTCGGGATTGCCTTTGTCCGGCAAGGATAGCTGGATTGCAAAAAACAGAACAGGGATGCCTGTAGTTTCTCTGGACAATATTCGTGAAGAAATGAAAATCTCACCAACCAAAGGCTCCGGTAAGGTTGTTCAGACGGCTTTGGAACAGGCAAGGGGATTTTTAAGAAAAAAGGAACCATTTATTTGGAATGCAACGAATATTATAGAGGAAACCAGACAGAGGTTAGTGCAGTTTTTTGCCGGATATGGTGCCCGGGTGCATCTTATCTATCTGGAAGTACCTTATGAAGAACTGCTTGCGAGAAACCA
>JAIEDW010000056.1 GCA_029067805.1 Lachnospiraceae bacterium | reverse complement strand
GGTTTCGGATGATCTTGACAAAATCGGAACTGACATAGGTGTCATAATTCGCTGCCAGAGAGAGGAAATTTTTAACAGTATGCATAGGGTATAGGAGGAGCATAATGATAAACATTCATGAGGTATTGGAAACCAACAAGATGATTGAGAAAGAAAACCTTGATGTGAGAACGATCACACTTGGTATCAGCTTGTTGGACTGCATTGATTCCGATTTGGAACGATTAAATCAAAAGATTTATCATAAAATAACGACAGTTGCAAAAGATTTGGTAAGCACAGGCGCGGAGATTGAGAAAGAATTTGGGATTCCCATTGTAAATAAACGAATTTCCGTAACGCCGATTGCGCTCATTGGAGGAGCGGCGTGTAAAACTCCCGATGACTTTGTGACGATTGCAAAGACGCTTGACAGAGCAAGGAAAGATGTCGGCGTCAATTTTCTGGGCGGATATTCCGCACTTGTATCGAAGGGAATGACGAAAGCGGATGAACTTTTGCTTCGCTCGATACCACAGGCGCTTGCACAGACGGAGCTGGTGTGCAGTTCTGTAAATTTAGGTTCCACAAAAACAGGGATTGATATGGATGCAGTGCGTCTGATGGGAGATATTATTAAAGAAACGGCAGAGCTTACCAAAGAACAGGATTCGATCGGCTGCTCGAAGCTGGTTGTATTCTGTAATGCGCCTGATGATAATCCCTTTATGGCGGGCGCTTTCCACGGCGTTACGGAGGCTGATGCGATCATTAATGTCGGGGTAAGCGGTCCCGGTGTGGTAAAAAATGCGCTTGAGAGTGTACGGGGAAAGAATTTTGAGATTCTTTGCGAAACAATCAAAAAGACTGCCTTTAAGGTGACAAGAGTTGGGCAGCTTGTGGCACAGGAGGCGTCAAAGCGGTTAGGAATACCGTTTGGCATTGTAGACCTTTCCCTTGCGCCGACACCTGCAATCGGTGACAGCGTGGCGGATATTTTGTGTGAAATCGGACTTGAGTATGCGGGAGCACCCGGCACGACGGCGGCGTTGGCGCTGCTGAACGATCAGGTCAAGAAAGGCGGCGTTATGGCATCTTCTTATGTCGGCGGATTGAGTGGTGCGTTTATCCCCGTCAGCGAAGACCAAGGAATGATAGATGCTGTAAATGCGGGTGCGCTCACGTTGGAAAAGCTTGAGGCGATGACGTGCGTATGCTCTGTGGGACTTGATATGATTGCGATACCGGGGGATACCAAGGCAACAACGATTTCGGGCATCATAGCGGATGAACTTGCGATCGGTATGATCAATCAAAAAACGACGGCAGTGCGCATTATTCCCGTAATCGGAAAAACAGTCGGAGAAAACGTGGAGTTTGGCGGACTTTTGGGACATGCGCCAATCATGCCCGTAAACAATTTTTCATGTGACGCGTTTGTCAACCGCGGTGGAAGAATACCGGCACCAATACATAGTTTTAAGAATTAATAAGAAATGAAAAGACTTCCGCAAAAGTGAACGTTCACTTTTGCGGAAGTCGTATTATTTCTCTTGTCAATTCGTTTAAAGGTGACATATGTGTCATTTTTTGAGACTTTACTCCCTCATAAATATTAGCGGCGTGAATATCCGCTTTTAGGGAAAGGAGGGCGTTTCCGGTGAGGTCACGCAATCCCTTTGACGGGGAGGTTATTATCGGAATAGCAGTGTTTTTGCCGATGCGGCTTAAAACTTCGCTTTGACCGTTTTTACTTCGAAAACCAACCAGCCTTGCATATTGGCAGTAGTCGTTTTGTTTTAGTGAATTGGCATGTTCCTGTGTCATATTAAGGAGAACATGCATCAGCGCACGACATGTGCGGGTGTAGGTAAGATTTTTGCTTTTGCATAAATGCGTGAAGGCTTCTAAGGAAGAAAAATTTATTATATTTGATTCGATGACATTGGAAAGTTCGGTTCCGACATCATAAAAGTGTGCAAATCCGTCATGCAGATCGGCGGTTTGCAAAAGCTTGTACAAAAGAATTTGAGAAAAATCATTTGGAAACAAAAGCGGGTTGTCACGCAATGTTTCAAGACAAGCATTCGGAACATGACCTGTCAAATCGGATAAGGCGTCTTTATCCGGATCCAAAAGGCTTTTTCGAATCGCGTTTGCGGACGCAAATTGATCGTTTGAAAGCATATCGGCGTGAAAATCTGAGCCCTTTCGCTTTAACGTGAGTGGCGTGACAGGACTTTTTCGCTGCTTTAATGCTTTGATATATTCCAGTGCAAGAATGTTATTGGGGCTTGAAAAAACAGCATCGATTTCTTTGGAAGTCAAAGGAGATACTGCCTTTACCGCTTCATTTCTGGCAAACGGGAAAGATTTTCCGGCTTTTAGATGATGATTAAGCGTTTGTTTATAATCGTCGGATTCATCCGCAATGATATCCGCACATTCGCATAAAAGACCAAGATCGCCGCATTCGCTCCCGAAATGAAGCACGTCAATGACACCGAGCTTGTCCAGAAGCGATACCGCTCCCTGTGCGAAATATTCCGCGCTTGCGAGTGAAAAGTATACAGGAAGTTCAAAGACAGCGTCCGCACCGCATTCGAGCGCAATACGGCAGCGAGCGTATTTATCAATGATTGCGGGTTCGCCTCTTTGCATGAAATCTCCGCTCATTACAACGATAATAAAATCCGCGCCGACTGTTTCGCGGAGGGTATTAAGCTGGTAGAGATGTCCGTTGTGGAGCGGATTGTATTCTGCGATAATTGCGGCAATTTTCATATGGAAAAAGTCCTTTCTGCTTGAATAGATAGTGATTTTATCGTAACAAAATATAAAGGATTTCGCAAGATGGCAATAATTTGCCGAAAATTTTGGTAAAAAATTTCTTTATTTAGTTGACAAAATTTTACCGATTATGTATAATATGTGAATGTGTGGACAAAAGTTCGCAGTAGGATTGAATTTCCCCGTATAGCGGTGATGAAAGATATTTTTGATGAAAACAAGGAGGTGTAACAATGTCTATATGTCCAAAAAATAAATCTTCAAAAGGTAGAAGAGATAAGAGAAGAGCAAACTGGAAGATGAGTGCTCCTACATTAGTAAAGTGCAGTAAGTGTGGCGCTTTAATGATGCCTCACAGAGTATGTAAGGCTTGTGGTTCTTACAACAAGAAAGAGATTATCGCAGTTGATTAATTCGCTTGCGGAATAGAGATTAAGGGATTTCTTAGAAGATAAGAGGTTCCTTATTTTTTTGTGCAATTTTGCTTGATTTTTAACAGCGATTTTAGTATCATTTAATAATATGGAGGATTTTAACAATGGATGAAATGATAAAAGTAGCTGTGGACGCGATGGGCGGCGACAATGCGCCGACGGAAATCGTAAAGGGAGCCGTTGAGGCTGTAAATGAAAACAGTAAAATCAAGGTATATCTGACTGGGTTAAAGGACGCAGTTGAAAAAGAACTTGCACAGTACACCTATAATAAAGAGCAGATTGAAGTGGTTCATGCCACAGAAATCATTGAAACGGCGGAACCGCCTGTTATGGCAATCAGAAAGAAGAAGGATTCATCCATTGTAGTGGCGTTGAATCTCGTAAAGGACGGCACATGTGACGCGTTTGTGTCTGCCGGAAGTTCGGGCGCCGTGCTTGTTGGCGGACAGTTGATTGTCGGAAGGATAAAGGGAATCGAAAGACCGCCCCTTGCGCCGTTAATCCCGACAGAAAAGGGATGTTCTCTTTTGATCGACTGCGGCGCGAATGTGGACGCAAGACCGTCGCATCTTGTGCAGTTTGCAAAGATGGGCTCCGTATATATGGAAAGCGTTATGGGGGTGGCAAATCCCAAAGTGGCAATCGTCAATATCGGTGCAGAAGAAGAGAAGGGAAATGCGCTTGTAAAGGAAACATTTCCGCTTTTGAAAAACTGTCCCGAAATTAATTTTATCGGAAGTATTGAGGCAAGGGATATTCCGACAGGCTATGCGGACGTAATTGTCTGTGAAGCGTTTGCGGGAAATATTATTTTGAAGCTTTATGAGGGCGTCGGCGCGATGCTGCTCAGAAAAGTAAAGTCAAGCATCATGTCCACTTTCATCAGCAAGATCGGAGGATTTCTTGTAAAGCCCGCACTCAAGAAAACAATGAAAGGATTTAGTCTTGAGGAGCACGGCGGGGCGCCGCTTCTTGGATTGAATGGTCTGGTGGTAAAGACCCATGGTAGTTCAACGGCAAACGAAATCAAAAATTCAATTTTACAGTGTGTGACATTTAAGGAGCAGAAAATAAACGAGAAGATAAAAGAAAAAGTTATTTTAAAGGACGAATAAAAGATGGAATTTGATGCGTTGCGAAAGGTGATTGCGGCTGTTTTGGGAATGGATAAGGACGAAATAAAGCCTGAGATGGATTTTGAATCTGATCTGGGTGCCGATTCGCTGGATCTTTATCAGATTTTTATGGGTGTGGAGGACGAGCTTGGCATTGTCATTCCGACGGAAGGAATAGAGCGTATTACCACGGTCGAAGAGGCGGTGGCGTTTATAAAACAAAGCATGTAAAATAAAGCTTGAATAACAAAGCTTGTTTTAACAAAGAGCCCTTTTACACAGGGCTTTTTGCGTGAAAGAGTATTTGAGGTGCAGACGGTGAAAGGAACATGGATATAGTATGCGTAACAGGAAAGAGCTTCTAAAGGAATTACAGGAGAAAATAGGGTATCAGTTTCAGAATGAGGGACTTTTAAGACAGGCATTAACTCACAGCTCGTTTGCAAATGAGCAGAAGATTAATAAATTAAGTGATTATGAGCGGCTTGAGTTTTTGGGGGATGCTGTGCTTGAAATGGTTTCAAGTGAATTTTTGTTTCATGAAAATCCCGAGATGCCGGAGGGACAGCTTACAAGACTGCGCGCATCAATGGTGTGCGAGCCGGCGCTCGCATATTGTGCGAGAGACATTGACT
>JAIEDW010000055.1 GCA_029067805.1 Lachnospiraceae bacterium | reverse complement strand
GGGTTAAAAAAGGTGATTCTTCGTCCGTTGATGGATGTAGCGGGTGATCATGCAAATAATGATATGGCAGGTGATGACGAGGATTCATGGATTAGTATTTTTAAGGCTTCCGGCAGTTTTGACAGTGTGGATACGCAGATTATCGGTCTTGGATCTATTGAAGCGATTCAACAGCTTTATGTGGCGCATACAGCGGATGTTATGGATTAAGAGTTTAAAAACGGTAGGAGTATTATTATGAAAAAATATATTGCACTTGTTATGATGTTGCTTTTTTCGGCTTATCTTGGAGGATGTGGTGATAAAAGCAGTACACAGCAATTTGAGATTACCGCGGATACGATTATTTCTCAGAAAGAAACGGACAAAATGCCGTCGGAAGCATCACCAGATGAAAATGACAAGATGCCGTCGGAAGCATCACAGGAAAAAAATACCACAAAAAATGAAGCGGTAAAATTGGCTGACGGAATATATACGGCAGAGTTTATCACGGACAGCAGTATGTTTCGTGTAAATGAAACTTGTGACGGAAAGGGAACGTTGACAGTTGCAAACGGGGAAATGACCATTCACATTTCCCTTGGTTCCAAAAATATCTTAAAGCTTTATCGCGGACTTGCCGAAGATGCGGCAAAAGAAGATGATGATAAATTGATCTTACCGACCGAAGATACGGTTACATACAACGATGGTATGACCGAAGAAGTCAATGGATTTGATGTGCCGGTTCCTGCGTTGGAAACGGAATTTGATCTGGCGCTGATCGGAAAAAAAGGAACATGGTATGACCACAAAGTCAGCGTTTCAAATCCTGTTTTGTCGGAAGAACCTGCACTGGATAGTAATGATCAATCTTTTGAAGATGGTATATACAGTGTGAAAATCTCCTTTGAGGGAGGAACCGGAAAGGCGCAAATCTTATCTCCCGTGACTGTTACGATAGCGGATCAAAAGGCAACTGCAACAGTACAGTGGAACAGTCCCAATTATGACTATATGTTGGTAGACGGCGAAAAATATCTGCCAATCAATACGGAAGGGAATTCTGTGTTTGAAATACCTGTTCTATGTTTTGATCAGCCAATGAGTATTGTCGGTGATACGGTGGCAATGAGTAAGCCTCATGAAGTGGAATATACGATTACATTTCATTCCGATACAATGGAAAAAGAGTAAAACAGATGAGAAGAATTACAATAATTTTACTTTTAACAGGATTGTTATGGCTACACGGTTGCAGCAGTCCGTCTTCCGATTTTGATTCTGAATTTGAAACAAAGACTGAAACACTAGTTCGCTGTGAAAACGAAACAGAAACAGTTGACGAAACCAAAACAGCCTTGGTATATGAAAGAAGCATGGAATTACAGTATGCCGAGCAGTTTCGTATAGACTATTACGCAGACGGATATGTCATGGTTTGTGTTGCGGACGGAAGGAATTACCTCATTGTTCCTAAGGACGCAAAACCGCCACAAGACCTTGAAACGGATATCATCATATTACAGCGTCCCTTGGAAAATATTTATCTTGCCGCATCGGCTGTAATGGATATGTTTTGTGAATTAGACGCGATCGATTCGCTTCGGTTTTCAGGACAAAAGGCGGAGGGGTGGAGTATTCCCAAAGCACAGGAGGCGATGGAACAAGGAACGATTTTATATGCGGGAAAGTACAGTATGCCTGATTATGAGTTGATTGTTTCCGAAGGGTGTTCTCTTGCAATTGAAAACAATATGATTTTGCATTCGCCGGAAGTAATCGAGAAATTAGAAGATTTTGAAATACCGACTTTGATTGACCAATCCAGTCATGAAAGTCATCCGCTTGGAAGAGTAGAGTGGATCAAACTCTATGGTGTTTTGCTTGGAAAAGAGGCGGAAGCACAAGTCGCTTTTGAAAAACAGGTTCAAAGCATGGAAAGAGCAGCTGCGGATATTGCGTCGGAAAAAACCGTTGCTTTTTTCTATATCACGACAAACGGCATGGTAAATGTTAGGGTATCATCAGACTATGTGCCGAAAATGATACAGCTTGCTGGCGGAAAATATATTTTTGACGATTTAGGGAACGGCGACAGCAGCCGCTCTACCGTGACAATGCAGATGGAAGAATTTTACCATACGGCAAAAGATGCGGATTATTTGATTTATAACAGCACGATTGACGGCGAGATTGAATCCGTTGATGCATTACTGCAAAAAGAATCGTTGTTAAAAGACTTTAAAGCAGTACAAAACGGTAATGTTTGGTGCACTACAAGGGATATGTATCAGCAGTCTATGTCCATCGGGCAGATGATCGAGGATATCCACAGTATGCTTTCCGATGATAGTTCCGCTCGGGAAAGCATCGTGTATTTGTATCCTTTACAATAGAAAGGCATGATGACAAGATGCAAAAAGAATGCAGAAAAATTCGTTGTAGAATCGTATTGGTATTGCTTGGGACAGGCTGCATTGTGTTCTTGCTCTGCAATATTTTATACGGCAGTGTTTCCATTTCGTTTTGTGATTTTATACATATATTTACGGGTAAAGAAACAGAGGATACATACAGACAAATTCTTATGGATATCCGTTTTCCGAGAGCTGTTTCGGCGTTTTGGCTTGGCGGTGCGCTTGCGCTATCCGGTTATCTTTTGCAGACATTTTTTCATAATCCGATTGCGGGACCCTTTGTGTTGGGAATCTCATCGGGTTCCAAGTTGACCGTAGCAGTAACAATGGTATTTTTATTGGGAAACTCAATTCGAGTCAGCTCAACGGCTCTTATTTTGTCCGCTTTTGCAGGAGCGCTGCTTTCCATGGGATTTGTCCTATTAATGTCATCAAAAGTAAACAACATGTCGATGTTGGTAATCTGTGGGGTTATGATTGGATATATCTGTTCGGCAGTTACCGATTTTATTGTGACATTTGCGGATGATGCGGATATTGTAAACTTACATAATTGGTCACGCGGGAGCTTTTCGGGTATGGCGTGGAATAATGTCATCCATATGAGTATCATTATATCGCTAACATGTATAATTGTTTTCTTTTTATCAAAACCAATCAGTGCGTTTCAACTCGGAGAGAATGATGCGGTGAGCATGGGCGTAAATGTCCGTATGCTCCGCCTCGGAATGATTTTACTTTCCAGTATTCTTTCTGCTTGTGTGGTCGCTTATGCCGGTCCAATCTCTTTTGTCGGAATCGCTGTTCCTCATCTGGTAAAGACGATGCTTGGAACAAGCAGACCAATCCTAATGATACCGGCATGTCTTCTGGGTGGAAGTGTGTTTTGCCTTGCATGTGATTTGATTGCAAGAACTGTATTTGCGCCGACGGAATTAAGTATCAGCACCGTCACGGCTGTTTTTGGCGCGCCAATTGTGCTATGGATTATGACAAAACGCAGACGCGAGGTTTTTTGAATATGGAACAATATTATTTTCAAACAAAGAAGATGTGTGTCGGATACGATGGGAAACCGGTCATCAAAAATATTGAAATCGCGCTGCCAAAAGGCGAGATCTTAACGTTGATCGGTCCTAACGGCGCGGGAAAATCTACCGTTTTAAAAAGTATTGCGGGACAACTGCGGCTGCTTGGCGGCGTTACTGTTCTTGGAGAAGAGCTACTTTCGGAAATGAATGGCGCCAAACGTGCAAAAAAAGTGTCCGTAGTGTTTACGGACCGCCTACAGGCAGAACTTATGACATGCAAAGATGTTGTGGCAACGGGACGGTATCCGTATACGGGACGGTTTGGCATGCTTTCAAAAGAGGACGAGCAAATTGTCGATGAGGTGATTGAATTGGTACAGATCACGGACATCCAAGAACAGGATTTTCGAAAAATCAGTGACGGACAAAGACAGCGGGTATTGCTTGCAAGAGCAATCTGTCAGGAACCGGAGCTTCTTATATTGGATGAGCCGACTTCCTATTTGGATATTCGGTATCAATTGGAATTTCTTTCCGTTTTACAGGAAATGCGGAAGAAAAAAGGGCTGACAGTTATCATGTCGCTTCATGAACTCGAGCTTGCAAAAAGAATATCTGACAAGATCCTCTGTCTAAAGGGAGCGTACGTTGAGCGATACGGAACACCCGCTGAAATTTTTGAAAACGGGTATATCGGGCAGCTTTTTGATATCCCCAAGAACAGTCTGAAACAGACAGACAACACACTGCTTGCCTATGTGGAACAAATTGAAACACTGTAAAGTATCGTGTATATAATTTTCTATGGAATAAAAGAGGAAGAAAATATGGCGAAGGTCATTATGGTTCAAGGGACCATGTCCAATGTCGGAAAAAGCCTAATCGTGGCGGGATTATGCCGGTTAATGGCACGTGACGGATACCGTGTGGCACCGTTTAAATCGCAGAACATGGCGCTTAACTCCTATATCACAGAGGAGGGATTGGAAATGGGACGGGCACAGGTGATGCAGGCGGAGGCTGCGGGAATCAAACCGTTGGTCTGTATGAATCCCATCTTACTGAAACCGACAAATCACATCGGTTCGCAATTAATTGTCAATGGGCAGGTCGTCGGCAATATGAGCGCAAAAGAATATTTTGCATACAAAAAGAATGTATTTCCGGAAGTCGAAAAAGCATTTCGGCAGTTGGATGCGCTTGCCGATATTATTGTCGTTGAGGGCGCGGGAAGCCCTGCGGAAATTAATCTGCGTGAAAATGATATTGTAAACATGGGGCTTGCCGAGAGAATAGACGCACCGGTGCTTCTTGTCGGAGATATTGACAGAGGCGGCGTATTTGCACAGCTTTTAGGAACCTTGATGCTGCTTACAAAAACAGAACGGGAACGCGTAAAGGGATTGATCGTCAACAAATTTCGGGGGGATCGATCACTGTTCGACTCTGGCGTTATAATGTTGGAGAAAAAATGTCGTTGTCCTGTGCTCGGCGTAATTCCTTATATGGAATTATCGTTAGAGGATGAGGACAGTTTATCGCAACGGTTTGAAAAAACAGCTTTGGGGGCAATTGATATTGCTGTGATTCGGTACCCAAGGATTTCTAATTTTACTGACTTTAACGTTTTTGAACAGAGCCCGGATGTGTCTGTCCGCTATGTTACATGCGTATCCAATCTGGGAAATCCCGATTTGATTTTTCTGCCCGGAAGCAAAAATACTATTGATGATTTACAGTGGTTACGCGAAAATGGTCTGGAAACGGCGATCATAAATCATGCAAAAGATGTGCCGATTTTTGGTATCTGTGGTGGGTATCAGATGTTGGGAACACGTATTTTGGATCCAGAGGGTGTTGAAACGGGTGGCAGTATAGAGGGGATGGGATTGCTTCCGATTGTTACTGAATTGCAATGTAAAAAAATACGCCGTCAGGTGACAGGCGCGCTTCCAAAAGTAGAGGGGATTTTTGTCGCATTGTCAGATAAGGAATACAGTGGATATGAAATCCATATGGGAACGACAAAGCCGATTGGCGGCGAAACTCAAAATATGACACTTATGTCACTAAAAGGCAAGAACGTGTATGGAACTTATATTCACGGACTGTTTGACAAAGGTAGTATTGCATCGGCACTGGTACAGGCATTGGCGGACAAAAAAGGAGTGAATATAAAAGACAAACAAATGGAGGATTATGCGGTTTTTAAGGAAAAACAGTATGATCGACTTGCGGATGCGTTATCGGAGTGTCTTAACATGGAGGAAATTTATGGAATGCTCAGAGAATCATGTTGGAAATAACAATACAAAAGAAGCATTGTTGGCATTGTCGGTAGAACCGCCCGATGAAACAATTTATCAAAAAATACTGCAAAATTGGGATATGGTAGCAAAACCTCTGGACGGTATGGGACGGTTCGAGACATTAACGGCACGGATTGGCGCTATTTTAGGAACTTGGGAACCGAATATTTCCAAGAAAGCTGTTATCATTATGTGTGCGGACAACGGGATTGTAGCGGAGGGAGTCAGCCAATCGGGACAGGAAGTTACGGCGGCAGTTGCGGCGCAGATGGCAAAAAATGCTTCTTCCGTCGGAAAAATGGCTTCCTTGATCGGTGTGGACATGATACCGATTGATATTGGCATCAATACAAAGGAAAATATTCCAGGTGTGCTAAACCGAAAAATCCGCTGCGGAACAAGAAATTTCAGAAAAGAACCAGCAATGACAGAGGATGAGACGATACGAGCTATTTTTACAGGCATTCATATGGTATCTGAATGCAAGGAAAAAGGTTATCGGCTTCTGGCAACCGGTGAGATGGGCATCGGCAATACAACAACAAGCAGCGCCATTGTTGCCGCTACGCTGAAATGTGATGTAAAAGAAGTCACGGGAAGAGGCGCAGGACTGGATGATGTGAAGCTTTTACAAAAACAACAGGTAATTGCGGAAGCAATTGAAAAATATGCGCTGTTTGGAGCAGAACCGCTTCGTATTCTTGAAACCGTAGGCGGGTTTGATATCGCGGGACTTGCCGGTGTTTGCATTGGCGGAGGTTTGTATCGTATCCCGATTGTATTAGACGGTGTAATCAGTATGACAGCGGCGCTGCTTGCGGAAAAGCTTGTACCGGGAACGGTTCAGTATTTACTTGCATCCCATAAAGGAAAGGAACCAGCAGTGGAACGGTTGATAAAAGCGCTGAAGTTATATCCTGTTATCGACGCAAAAATGGCATTAGGAGAGGGTACAGGCGCTGTTATGATGTTTCCTCTGTTGGATATGGCGCTGTGCGTTTATCAAAACAGGACGACATTTGCAGATATGCAGCTACAGCAATATGAAAGGTTCATGTGAAAAGAATATAGGTATTAAAAACATGATGATAATGATACTTGGAGGAAGCGCGAGCGGGAAATCGGCTTATGCGGAAAATACGGCTTGTCAGCTTGCAAAGGAAACCAATCAAAAAAAATATTATCTTGCAACCATGCAGGTTTTTGACAACGAAACACAAAAAAAGGTGGACAAACACCGCGCACTTCGGCGTGATAAAGGTTTTATCACGATTGAGCAGCCGATTGACATTGGAAAAGCGTCCGAAAAGATGAAAACGGAGAAAGCGATTGCCTTACTGGAGTGTATCACAAATCTGACAGCAAATGAACTGTTTTCCAAAGAAAAGGCAATAACGGAAGCGCAAGTAATCGCAAAAATCACAAAAGATATAGCGCAATTAAGCAAAAAATTGACTTATTTGGTCATCGTAAGTGGAAATGTATTTGAAGACGGCATTGTTTATGATCCCGCAACTTTAGGTTACATACGCGCTATGGGAACCATCAATCAAACGCTTGCTGCTATGGCAGACGAAGTTGTGGAGGTTGTTGTCGGAATTCCGATTGTACTGAAGCGGAGGAAGCAGACATGCATATCATAAAATCATTGTTGATTGCGTTTTCCGTTTATTCCAAAATTCCGGTAACGCAATTTGCATGGAAAGAAAAAGATTTGAAATATATGTTTTGCTTTTTTCCCTGGGTCGGAGCAGTAGCAGGCGGCTGTGTTTACTTGTGGAATCGATTATGTAATGTTTATGCAGTCAGCGAAATATGCCGTATTGCCGTGACAATGGCAATTTTATTGTTTCTGACAGGCGGAATCCATGTAGATGGTTTTATGGATACAATGGATGCTTTTCATTCCTATCAGCCGCGAGAGCGAAAGCTTGAAATCTTAAAAGATGCCCATATTGGCGCGTTTGCTGTTATTATGCTTGCCACATACGGTCTTGTCTTTGGAGGCGCTTTTTCGGAGATAACAGATATCGTGTTGTTACAGATTGTATGCTGTGGGTTCTTTTTGTCACGGTGCCTTTGCGGAATCAGTGTTGTTTCTTTTCCGTTAGCGAAAAAGGACGGAATGCTATATCTTTTTGTAAACAGTGCGCAGAAAAACATTGTGTGTGTAACGCTGTACCTGCAAAGTGTTCTCTGCATTGGATGGATGATTTCTTTGTCTTTTTATGCGGGAAGCTTAACCTCAGCCGCAGCTTTGTTCGCTTTTGCCTTTTATAGGTTTCAGAGTAAGAAAGCACTTGGCGGTATTACCGGAGATACATCAGGATATTTTATCTTACTATGTGAGGTATGCATGGTAACGGTTGCGGCGGTTTCCAACCACTTCCTATAAAAAACCGCACACAGAAAGGAGTACGCCGACAAAATGAAATTAGTCATTGGCGGATATGCACAGGGCAAATTAAGTTATGTGCTTCAAAAATATCAATTACCGAAGTATCGGGTGTACGACGGCACAATCCCCACAGAAGCAGAACAATATGAAGAAACCGTGATCGTCAATCATTTTCATCAATGGGTGCGCGATTCTCTTTTGAAAAAAGGCTGTCCCGAACAGGAAGTGTTGACATTGTTAGATCACTATGACAGATGTATCATTATTAGCGATGAGATTGGAAACGGCATTGTGCCGATTGATCCATTTGAACGAGAATACAGGGAACGTGTGGGGAAAATTCTGATAACGATTGCAGAAAGATCAGATGAGGTAGAACGGGTAATATGCGGAATTGTACAGAAAATCAAATAGCAAGTGCATTTCATAGATACAAATTTATTCCATATGACACAAAAAGGCGGAAAACATGAAATATCATATGCTTGCATTTTTCTTAGGATTTTTGTGCGACTGCATATTAGGAGATCCCCATTTTATGCCTCACCCGATACGCCTGATTGGAAAGCTGATCACAAAAACGGAAAAATCGCTGCGACACAATAAAAAAACACAGAACCCAACCATTATTTTGTGGCAAGGTGTGGTACTTGTCATTGTGGTACTTGCTAGCACCATAATGGTAACATCACTTCTTTTATTGACGGCATACTACCTAAATCCTTATTTTGGAATGGCTGTCGAAGCTTTGATGACGTATCAAATTCTTGCGGCGAAGTGTCTAAAAGTCGAAAGTATGAAGGTTTATCAATGCTTAAAAGAGAATGACCTTGTACAGGCAAGAACGGCGCTTTCCATGATTGTCGGCAGAGATACGCAGTGTCTCGACGAGACGGGAATTACAAAAGCAGCAATTGAAACGGTCGCCGAAAATACGTCCGACGGTGTAATCGCTCCGATGCTTTATCTGACAATAGGCGGTCCGATTTTGGGATTTTTCTACAAGGCAGTAAATACAATGGATTCCATGGTCGGTTATCGAAACGATACCTATCTCTATTTTGGCAGAGCAGCCGCAAAGCTTGACGATGTTGTCAATTTTATTCCGGCAAGAATCAGCGCATATCTGATGATTGCGGCAGCGTTTATTTTGGAACGGTTTCAGAAATGTTTTTCCGGAAAACAAGCGTTGCGCATTTATAAACGAGATTGCAAAGAACACGCAAGTCCGAACTCGGCGCAGACCGAATCTGTGTGTGCCGGCGCACTTGGTATCCGTCTTGCGGGAGATGCAATCTATTTCGGTAAAGTAGTATCTAAACCATATATCGGAGATCCTCTGCGCAGCGTAACAAATCAAGATATTCGGCGTGCTAATCATTTAATGTATCTGACGGCATGGCTGTGTGAAATTCTATGTCTGGCAGGAATGCTGTTTGTATACTATCAATGCATAGTATGACCAGATAAGTCAAATAAGGAGCGTATTACAAAATGGGAATTCATGGCGGCGATTTATACAGAAATCATGTGAATTTGGATTTTTCCATAAATATAAATCCTCTTGGTGTACCACAAAGTGTGAAAGAAGCAATGTATCAAGCAATTGAAACCTGTAATAGATATCCCGATATTATGGCAGAACATTTGACTAATTCAGTCAGTTCAGCGTATGATGTCCCAGCAGAGTATCTGCTCTTTGGAAACGGTTCCTCGGAACTTTTTATGGCAGTTGTTCACGGGATAACCCCCAAAAAGACAGTAATTCCCGTTCCCTCCTTTTATGGATATGAATATGCTGCGAGGGCATCGGATGGTGAGATTGTCTATTATAAGATGACACCAGAAAATAAATTTTGTTTGACATCATCGCTTTTTTCCATTTTGTCACAAGATGTAGAACTACTGTTTATCGCAAACCCAAATAATCCTACCGGAAATGTGATAGAAAAAGAAATAATCAAAAAAATCTTAGATTACTGCAAAAAACGAAAGATTTACGTGGTGCTGGACGAATGTTTTGTGGAATTTTGTGACGGAGATTATTCCATGCTTCCAGACATTGAAGCATATGAGAACCTAATCCTTGTCAGAGCATTTACAAAAATTTTTTCCATTCCCGGTGTACGGCTGGGATATCTGGTCTGCAGTAATCAAAACGTAATGCAGAAAATCAAACGACATATCCCGGAATGGAATCTTTCCTGCTTTGCACAGGTGGCAGGCTGCGCATGCTGTGCTTTCGCGGAACAAACCGATTTTATCAAAAACACGGTTGAATACATCAATAAAGAGCGGCAGTTTTTAGAAGACGCATTCCGCCAAAAAGGATTTCGTGTTTTTCATTCCGATGCGAATTTTCTCTTAATCTTTCACGAAACGCCATTATATGAACGATTATTGGAACAGAGAATCCTAATCAGAGATTGCAGTAATTTTAGAGGTCTTGGCAAGGGATATTATCGAATAGCCATAAAAAACAGAGCAGAAAACGAATCATTGTTAAAAGCAATAGGAGAATTATAATGCCTAATATCATATCCTTACAACCGGAAGAAATTGAAAAGAGAAGCTTCGAGATCATTGATGCGGAGCTTTTGCAGAAAGGAATTCATCTGCCCCCGGAAGAAGCGATGATTACCAAACGCGTCATTCACACCAGTGCGGATTTTGACTATGCAAAAACACTTACATATTCCAAGAACGCGGTATCTGTCGCAAAAGAACTGCTGAAAAACGGTGCGGACATTGTAACGGACACTAATATGGCGCTTGCGGGGATCAATAAAAAGGCACTTGCATCTTTGGGTGGAGAAGCACACTGTTTTATGGCGAATGAGGAC
>JAIEDW010000054.1 GCA_029067805.1 Lachnospiraceae bacterium | reverse complement strand
GGGACACCGTCGCTTGTTGCGGGAATGATAGAGGCGGCGAAAAAATTCGGATTTCAGACAGGCGGCTTTGATGCGTATGTGTCGACAAATGTGATTGCGGCGGCAGGTGTCAGTTCGTCTGCTTCGTTTGAGATGCTGGTCTGCACGATCATCAATCATCTCTTTAACGATGGAAAGATGAGTGTATCCGATTATGCGAGAATGGGACAGTATGCCGAAAATGTTTTTTGGAACAAGGCGTCGGGAATGATGGATCAGATGGCGTGCGCGGTCGGCGGACCAGTCTTGTTCTCTTTTGCAAATGGCAGTCAGCCGGAGTACCAGCCGCTTGAATTCTCTTTCCAAAGCAAGGGATATCGTCTTGTTATTGTAAATACAGGTAAGGGACACGCTGATTTGAGTGACGAGTATTCAAGCATTCCCAATGAGATGAAGGAGGCTGCAAAAGTGCTCGGCGCTGAGCGTCTGTGTGAAACAAGTCTTGATAAACTTCTTGCAAACGTGAATCAGATTCCAAATGACAGAGCAGTGCTGAGAGCAATTCATTTCTTTGAGGAGGACAGGCGCGTCGGTGAGATGGCAGATGCAATCGAAAAAGAAGATACTGCGAAAATCCTGCGCCTAATCAAGGAATCGGGAACCTCGTCATGGGAGCTTTTGCAGAACTGCTATTCATTGCAGAACTGCAAGGAGCAGAAGATTACACTTGTGCTTGCGCTGACGGAGCTGTTTCTGAATAAAATTGGCGATGGCGTGTGCCGCGTACACGGCGGCGGCTTTGCGGGCGTTATTGCATGTTTGGTACCGCTTGCGGAGACGGACAACTATGTGGAGTATATCGCGAAGTATGTGGGCAGCGAAAACGTTTATCCAATGAACATCCGGGCAGTCGGCGCGGTCAGAATATAGTGGTGAAGATGTGATAAAATAGGGTATGAAAAGTAATATAAAATAATTGCGATGAGGGTTAATCATTTACGAATGTAAACCGATATAGATTACATAAGGATACTCTCACGCGAAAGCAAAACAGGAGGAGAACAGAGTGGAGGAACGGACACCCAGCGAGAATGAGTGGCTGATCATGGAGGTTTTGTGGGAGCGTCAAGGCACGATGACAGCGGCAGAAATCATCGAGGCATTGAACGGGGTTCTTAATATCAATAAAAATACGATCCGTGTGATGATCAACAGACTCCTTGGCAAACAAATCATTGCGTATGAGATTGATGCGCATGATGCAAGAATATATCATTATTATCCCATAAAAAACAAGGAGGAGTGCCTGAGTCTTAAGAGCGAACGTTTCGTGAATAATTACTTTGGCGGAAATGCATCGCTTGCCGTGGCAAGTTTTCTGAAATCGGCAGAGATTTCAAAAGAGGAACTGAGTGCATTGAAAAGTCTTGTTGCACAGCTTGAGGAGGAAAAATAGTTCGGATGAGCGATAATATTTTAAAAATGTTAAAAGGCATGGTGGAGTTTTCTTCAATATATTGCTTTTCAAAGTGTATGAAGACGCTGCTTTGCGGATTATGCTTGATTCCCGTACTCCTCTTGATACATAGGACGCTTCGAAAAAAGAGCGCAATTCTTTGTTGCTATCTGTGGACATTGCTTGTTCCGATGGCGTTTATGGGAATGAGTAAGCTTTTTTATCAACGGTATTTTGTTTATGTTACGGCATATCTTGCAAAGTATACAAAGGCGTGGTACGGATATCTGTATTTTGGCGTTATGTTTGCGTTGATTACGATATTTATTATAAAAAATGTTTGTTTTCGCCGTACCCTAAAAAGAATGTCGCAGATTTATGACACAAGTGTCACAAATGGAAGGGTAAAAATATATGTTTCGGATATTGACGCAAGCCCTTTTTCCGGCGGAATCATAAGACCCTATATTGTGGTACCAAGAGATGTATGGGAGCGTTTGGATCAAAAAAGCAGGGACGTTGTTATTCGTCATGAGCTGGCGCATATCAATCTGGGACATATAGTATTGCTTACCGTGTTTCGGCTTCTTACCTATTTATGGTGGATCAATCCGATGATCTATCTGTGCGAGAGAATGCTGAAAGAAGATATTGAACATGCCTGTGATGAATACACGATTGCTGATGCAGGTGTCACAAAACATGCGTATGGCTGTGTTCTTATTGGATTGGCGGAGCATTTTTGCCAAAACACAAATATCGCGGTGGCGTCTTTTATAGAGCGAAATGACTTTCGGGTGTTAAAGGAAAGAATACAGTATATCAGTGCGAGAAAAGCGGATAAAAACAAAGTTTTTATGCAAAAACGCATAGGAATTGCATTGGCATTGACAAGTGTTTTGCTGTTGTCTGTGGGAATTGCGATGACTTCCTATTCCCGGTATACGGTTCTTGAGGAAATTTACGTTTACGGTGAGGATATGAGGCAAATTGCCTGTGATACGGCCACTGTAAACGAGGCGTTTCGCGTGGAAAATAGAAAGCTCTACATTGACGCGGAAGGTTTTGAACGCTTTTTGAAGGAAGAACAGGTTTCTGACGAGTATGTGTATGTTTCTTTCGGCACCGTAATGAAACTTCCGGGGTTTGGCGGCTGCGGTGATGCCGTGATGGTGAATGTAGCGGGTACAGGAGATCCGGACGATTTGTTCTATCTGTCGGCGGACACCATTGAAAACCGACTTGCGGAAATTTTCTTAAAGTATATTATTTAATTAAAATAAGGGCGGACAGCGTGCCGCCCAAAATTGGAATTTGACAATTTACGTTTGTAAATAAGTTGATATTAAATATTGAAAAACCGTAATTGAAAATAGAAAGGGGTGGTAAAGATGAATATTTCCGTTAAAAATTGTTCTATTTTTTCACAGGGGATAGGAGGAGGATTAAAAAGTACACAGCAAAAACTGGAACGGCAGCAGAAGATGCAATCTCAGGTCGACTTTTTTGAAGAAAAGAAAGCAGGCTTGAAGAACATGAAGTGTGAAACGCTTGATCAGATTGAGCAGAAATTAGAGTTGTTCAACAACTATGATGCTCAGATTATGGCGGCAAAGCAGCAGTACAATCAGGAGCAGATGATGCATACCATGGACGAAGCCGAAGAGCGCGGCAAGCAGATTGCAAAGGCAGCCGAGAAGCAAAAAGCAAAGACGCCGGAGGAAAGAAGACTCGAGCAGATCGAGGAAGCGCTCGGTATCGAGGACGAGGGTGGTATGCTTACGGAGTTGCTTGAGGACGCGCTTGAAACAATGGAAGCGCTTGATGAGCAGCTTGTCGAGGAACAGATGGAAGAGGAAATCTTTGTGAGGGAACTCCTTGAGGATGAACTCCTTGAGGATGAGCTTTCTACGGAAGATTTAGCGTCTGCGGAGAGTGTTCGGATTATTTCGGAGACTGTGCAGCAGCAGGAACTCACGGAAGAGTTTCTGAAAGAAACATATACGCCGATTGATGTAAAGGCGTAAGCGATTCAATGGATTGAGAGGTGATGTCGGTATGATGCCGGGATTAGGAATGGGAATTACAAGCAGCAATCGTTATACTCATACGATAAAGGATGCGAACGGAAAGGTGGTCGGACGGATTTCGAGCAGTAAGGGGTCTGCGTATGCAAAGGCAAAAGCGAAAAAAGTAAATTATAATATGCGCCAGATTTCGTCAAAAATTTTAAAGAGCAAGACATCCGGTACTGCAAGAATGGCATGGACGGGGGCAAAAAACAAAGTCGCGCAGTTAAAGCGGCAGCTTAATGATTACGGGGTTGACCGCTACGAGTTGGAACATGCGATTGTCCATGCGATGCAGATCGCGCGTGTGGCAAAAAAGAAAATGAAGCATCTTCAAGAGGAGGAGGCAGCCAAAAAAGGTGGTCTGTGCGAGGGAAAGCAGGTTGACATGGAAGAGGACCTTTCAGAGGAATTCATAGAAGGTTCGGAGGCGTTCGGAACAGATGTCATGCAAGAAGTCAGGCAAGAGTTAGAGCGCGATATGCAGCGGAAAATGGAGCGTGCGTTGCAGGAGGAAATGCAGAAATTACTCGAGGAGATTACAAGCGCGAGCGGACTTGACGAACTATCGGAGGATGTGTTATCGGCTTTTTCGGAGGACATGGACCCCGAAGATTTGGAGGCGATGAAAAAGAAACATCGCAGTGAGGAGCTCAAAGCGATTCTCGAAGCGGACATGAAATACTTAAAAGCGATGTTTAACAAACTCCAAAGGGAAAAAGAAGCAAACGCCTCCGGCGCATCGAATATAGCATCAAATAACAGTCCGGCAGGTCAAAGCATCTCACTGGAGTTGGGCGGCGCGGAGATGCCCGTCAATACGGCGGAAACGCCGGAGATGGTCATTCGGACCGAAGGAGTTAACATTGACGTTCAGGCATAATTTTATGAAAATATTGTAAAAGTCAATAAAGAAAGCATGGAATCATGCCGATATAAAAAATAGAAGCATATTAACAGAAAACGGCAAAACGGATTTTGCCGTGCCGAATATCGGCATACTCAGAATCAGGGAGGAACAGCGATGAGTACAGTATCTAATACAATGAGCAATTATGCGGAAAGCATGGCGGTTTACCAAAACGCATCAAGCAAAAAAACGACAGAAGAAGAAAAAAAAGTAGAAACTGTTGAAACAGAAAAAAATGAAGGCGAAAAGAAAGTAAAGGTAAGCGGCAGAACGGTCGGGAATCCGATGCTGAGTGAAACAGCCGCAAAGTATTATGAGGAATTAAAGAGAAAATACGGCAATATGGATTTTATTCTCGTAAGTGCCGACCAGAAAGAATATGCGAAAGCAAATGCGTCAAAGTACGGAAACTCTAACAAGATGGTTGTGCTGATTGACGAGGAAAAAATCGAGCGTATGGCAACGGATGAGAAATACCGCAAGCAGTACGAGAGCGTTATCGCAAATGCGGCAAGCGGATTGACACAGCTTAAGGAAAGACTTTC
>JAIEDW010000053.1 GCA_029067805.1 Lachnospiraceae bacterium | reverse complement strand
CCTTTACCACCCAAGAAGCTTTCCGACAAGCCTCACCTTATGATTTTTTTGCGGTACCGCAAAGTGAGATTGTCAGATATCACAGTTCCGGGGCGACTACGGATACGGAAATTGTGGTTGGTTGTACAAGACACGATATCGAAGTATGGACAGAATGCGTGGCACGGTGTATCCATATGGCGGGTTTCAGCAGAAATGATACAATACAGATTGTTTATAATTACGGATTTCTTTCAGAAGGATTGGAAATTCATCGTGGAGCGGAAAAAGTAGGTGCATCGGTAGTGCTTTCTCCGATAAACAATATGGAAAATCTGATCAAGATTATGAAACGTTTAAACGTTACTGGAATTATATGTGCACATTCGCATCTTTTACGGATTGGGCGCATCGTTGAAAGCATGAATGAAATGAAAAACCTAAAATTGAAAGCAGCAATATGCGGAGCGGAACTTTGGTCTGAAAGAATGCGCAGAGATACGAAGAGAATGCTGAATATTGAAACGTATGATATCTATGGATTGAATGAGCTTGCAGGTCTGGGTGTGGCATGTGAGTGTAAATATCACAAAGGTCTTCACATACAGGAAGACTATTTCATCCCCGAGGCGTTGTATAAAAACACCAATACTGTGGCAAAGGACGGAGAAAGCGGCGAGCTGGTATTCACAACACTGCAAAGAGAGGGGATGCCGCTTTTACGATATCGGACAGGGAATCAGGCAATCATTACCCGTGACAGGTGTGACTGCGGCAGAACAAGCGCAAGGCTCAGTCTTCTTGGCGATAAAATAAATGACATGTTTGTCATAAGAGGTGTAAGTATATTTCAATTTGAAATCGAGGATATGTTTGAACGATTAAACGATATGAATGCAAGATATCTGATGCGTATCTATGCAGAGGCAAATCTTGATATGATTGATGTGCTGATAGCGATAGCAAAGTCTGGAGAAACACTTCCGGCAGAGGAGGAGTTTATCAGAGACCGAGTGATAACAGAAGTCAGAAATACCATAGGAATAACACCAAGGGTGCTGTTTACCGATATTGAAGGAGTGCAGGAGACAGCAATTGGGAGCTATACAGTTGTAGATGAGAGAAAATATGAATGATGTTAATGAAAATAGGTGTCTAAAATGAAACTTGATATTGAAATAAACAGATGAAAAGGATACAATATAGTTAAGATTTGGCAGTAAATACAGACGGTCTAATCCTAGAAAAATACGAAGCAACAGAAAGGAATGGGAGCGTGAAAAAGAAAATATTGACAACCATGTTGGCTGTTGCTCTTATATCTGCGTTACTTGCGGGCTGTGGAGGTAAAACGGCGGAAAGTACGGAAATAGAACAGGAGAAATCCGGGAATGATGCGCAGCAGCTTGAATCAGGAGAAGTTTCGCTTACCATATGGGCGGAGGAATCAAATTTTGATAATCTTTCAAAAATGATAGACAGCTTTAAACAAGAGTATGCAGGACAGGCAGATTTTACGATTACGCTTGTAAATTCAGCGGATGGACAGACAAGAAACAGTGTGCTCAGTGATATACATAATGCGGCAGATGTTTTTTCCATGCCCGATGATCAGCTTTACAGCATGATTGCAGGAGGAGCGTTGTCACCTGTGGTCAATCAGGAAGCGGTAAAGAGTGCAAACATTGAGGAAGCGGTATATGCTGCGTCATACAATGATGTACTTTATGCTTATCCGTACTCAGCGGATAACGGTTATTTCCTCTATTATGACAAGAATTATTTTACGCAGGAGGATGTACAGACGCTTGACAGAATTCTTGAAGTTGCAAGTGAGAATGACAAAAAAATATCAATGGAATTCAATTCCGGCTGGTATCTGTATGCTTTTTTTGGAAATACAGGGCTTGAGTTCGGCATTAATGATGATGGTGTGACAAATTATTGTAACTGGAACAGCACAGAGGGTTCTATTAAAGGTGTTGATGTGGCAAGATCGCTGCTTCAAATAACACAAAGCCCGGCATTTATTTCACAGTCCAATGAAAGTTTTTTGGAAAGCGTGGAGTCGGGTGAAGTGATCGCGGGAATCAGTGGTGTGTGGCATGCTGTCGAGATACAGGAGGCATGGGGAGCAGATTACGGTGCATGTAAGCTTCCTACCTACACTATAAACGGAGAGCAGGTTCAGATGTCTTCGTTTACGGGATATAAAATGTTTGGTGTAAATGCTTATTCCGAGCATCTAGGATGGGCACACAAGCTTGCAGACTGGCTTACAAACGAGGAAAATCAGACCTTGCGATTTGTAGAAAGAAGTCAGGGACCTTCCAATAAAAATGCGGCGGCATCTGACGAAGTAGCTGCTGTTCCGGCAATTTCGGCAGTGATAGAGCAGTCACAGTATGGTGTTTTACAGCGCGTCGGAAATAGCTATTGGGATTCATGTACGAATTTTGCGGATATTATTATAGCGGGAAATCCCGATAATGTGCCATTACAGGACTTGATGGATAATCTGACAGACGGTATCGCGGCGTCGGCAGTACAGTAAAGGGAGGTTCACATGAACAACAAAAAAAGAATAAGCATAAAATTAATCATATTTCTTCCGGTGTGTATTCTCGGTGTTGTGTCGGTTCTTTCCAATGTCGAGGCAATTAGAAACTTAAGAAATGTTAATCAGACTGCCGTTGTAATATCGGAAGAGCATATGGTGAATCTTTCACAGCTTAGTGATATTCAAAGAGAAACACAGGAAATACATAAACTTGCATTGTCGCATATTATTGCCACAGACCTTGATACACTTATTGGTTTGGTCGATGATGTGAGAGAGAAACAGGCGGTTATTGATGGTTATCTTGAGGAATATAAGGATGCATTGATTGCAACGGACGAGGCAGCATATAATCAGTTAGCAGTAAGCTACGAGAACTTAAAGTACGAGATTGCAAACCTTCTTGCGTACAGTGGAAATGATGAAAAAGAACTGGCATTTGCACTTGCAAACGGACTGATTCGGGATTACAGCAATGACATACAGGCACAGATTACAAAAATGGAAGATATTGCGAGAGAGAGTGCCGAAGAGGCAAGCCATGCCTTGAATGCAGAGTATCAGAGAGCGCTTGTTAAAAATATAGCAGGTATTATTATCTGTGTGCTTGTGATTTGCAGTGCACTTTACAGTGTATTTGCCTTTGTTATTAAGAAGCTAAATGTTGCAAATCGTGAAATCCATGATATCATTGCAGATATTGACAAAAATGAAGGAGATTTGACGAAACGCATCAGCATCCTGTCCAATGATGAGATTTCTGATTTGGGAAATGGTATCAATACCTTTATGGAAAAGCTGCAGCATATTATGAAATTGATCATCGAAAATTCTAGAAAACTTGAGGAAGTAGTCAATAAGGTACAGGAGAGTGTTCGGACCTCGAATGACAGCGCGTCGGATTTGTCCGCAGTAACACAAGAGCTTTCCGCAACGATGCAGGAGATCGGAAATTCCGCTACAGCGATTAATCATAATGCCGATTCGGTGCGCAAAGAAGTAGAAACGATTGCGGATAAGTCAAACAGTATTAATGAGTACTCAAAGCAGATGAAAGTTAATGCGGATGCGATGGAGTCAAATGCGCGCACAAATATGCAGGAAACAAGTTCTAAGGTACAGGAAATCCTTGATGTGCTGAATCATGCGATTGAAGAAAGCAAGAGCGTCGAGCAGGTGAACGGTTTGACAAACGATATTTTGAGTATTTCAAGCCAAACGAATCTCCTTGCGCTGAATGCGTCAATTGAAGCAGCAAGGGCAGGTGAGGCTGGAAAAGGCTTTGCAGTTGTTGCAGATGAAATCAGACAGCTTGCGGATTCAAGCCGAGCAACGGCAAATCGTATTCAGGAAATTAATAGTGTGGTTACAAATGCAGTACATAACCTTGCGGGAAATGCAAATAATCTTGTAGAGTATGTCAATGATTCTATCCTTCCCGAGTTTGAGAATTTTGTGAGCAGTGGCGTACAGTATCGGGATAATGCAACATATATTGAGTCTGTAATGAATGAGTTTACGGCAAAGACAGACGATTTAAGGAATGCGGTGGATGAGATTGCGGGTTCGATTGGAACGATTACAGATGCAATCGAGGAGGGCGCAAA
>JAIEDW010000052.1 GCA_029067805.1 Lachnospiraceae bacterium | reverse complement strand
AATCGGCACACGGCTGGTGTAAGTTCCCATATTTGCTTTGAGTGTAAAAGCAATACCGTCTTTACTTGACTGAATGCCCCAATCGGAGAAACGATAGAGTTGTCGACTATCTGTTATTGCCTTTTTAAGACGTGTATAATTTGGCGTATCGGGCTGATAGTAGTATGACTCGTCGGCTTTAACCGAAATATCAATAATATCGGTAATGCATTTTTCAAGTGGCACCTTCTCGGGAAAACGGAAGTAGTCGCAAGCCGCCTTATCCTTGAAGGCTACGATGTATGTACGTGTTCTATGTTGCGGAATACCGTAGTCGCAAGCATCTGCTATGTTATAGCGAATATAGTAACCACGTCCTGCGAGTTCGTTATGAATTACATTAAAGGTTTTGCCGTTGTCGTGTTCCGTTAAATTCGCTACGTTTTCCAAAAATACTATTTTAGGTTGTTTTGCGTCTAAAACTTTACCGACTTCGAAAAACAGATTGCCCCGATCGTCGTTAAAGCCTTTTTGCTTTCCGCATATTGAAAATGGTTGGCACGGGAAGCCCGCAGCCACAATATCGCAGTCCGGGATCGACGATTTATCCACGGAACGAATATCGGCTTCAGCCAAATTAACTTTCGGAAAGTTATGACGATAAGTCTTACAAGCAAATTTATCATTATCGTTTGCCCACACAATTTCGTGTCCCGCTTTTTCAAAAGCAAGGTCGATACCGCCTATTCCGCAAAAAAGACTACATACCAGCATTTTATTTTTTCAGTTTAAAGCGAAATTGCAAAGCAAATTTCAAGTAGTATTTACCATCGGCTTTCCGATAAATAGACATATAGTCGTGTCGGCTGCATGACGGAGCTTCAAACCGCAACTTGTCCACCAAAAAATCCTTGAATTCATCGGCAATGCAAGAGTGGAAAGCTACGACATCGCCGTCGCGCTTTACAACGATATAACCGCCGCTCACATCGGATTTCCCATCCCAAGGTTTTGAAAAACGCAAACCGGTAAACATTGCATAAAGCAAATTGGCAACTTTCAGATGATATGTATCGTATAAATCCTCAAATCCATAACCTATAACGTCATTATCGGCGATATAACGAATGGATTCGTCTACAGAAGTATCCGTTCCGGATTTGTTATAGTAATAATATTTTAGCATTTCTGCCACGATTAAAGGAGTTTCCAAACCGCCACAACGAATCAAATTTCGTCCTGCGTTTTGCTTGGCGGTTTGAGTAAATTTAACATCGATTCCGCAAGATTTCAAATAATTCATGCGCTCGCTTGTTGCCACATCTTGACAAGCAACACCTTTGCGAACAACTTCCTTGAAGAGAGAATTGAATCGGTTCATAATTTCGTCATTCATATTACCGACTAATTCATATTCAAAGTTCGTATTGTCTCCGCTTGCATTAAAAAGAGTGGAAGCCGCATCTATATCCGATTTACAGGAGAAACCTAAAATCTGATCGACACCCGAGCGATAGTCGCGTGTATCGAGAACAATATCTTTTGTGCCTCCAAAGTAATCGTTTCTCTTTTGCGCAGGTGCAGAGATATTGCGCACAAATATGGATTCGAGGAATGATTGGATATCATCGTCCGTAAAAGTCGTATTTCCTTTATTGTCTGTTATCATATTCCAAACGCGAGCCGCTTTTTGGGTAAACAACGAACTATCAAGAGTTTTAATGTCGGTTCCGTTCAAAGTTATTCTTACGGTATCTCCGGTGTAGTAACGGTATTCTTTTCCAGCTTGTTCTTCGCGAATGATACTTACGATATCCAAGAAAACGTCTTTCAGTTTATTCATATCTTTATCTGCAACATATACTCTTCTGTCCGACATAAGTTTGAAGAAGATATACATTTCAGACCATTCGCCCTTATTCTTTCCCTTAATTTCCGACATTCTTTAAAACCTCCTTGACTTTTTCCGCTATTGCTCTGATAACAGGAACAGTTACACTGTTCCCAAACTGCTTGTACAAGTGAACGTCCGCAAGCACAAGTTTGTAACTATCGGGAAAGCCTTGTAACCTTGCCCATTCTCTCGGTGTCATTTTACGAATGCCTTCCTTATTTATTTCACCCTTGATATGCGTTGTGGGAATAAGGTCGGTTTGACGATTATCGATAATCAAGTTTCGTTCTCTGCCCATACCACCGCAAACTATTGCGCCTGAGACATCGTCCCAATTTCGAATTTCATAACCGAAACCGTGTCCTTTGGCCGCGTGGCGTGCTTTATGATTGCGAAGCGTTTGCATATAGCATTCACTTAAATAATATTTTGCGGGAACAGGGCCCTCCAAAATGTCTCTGATACGCTTTGATGAATCTGTAGGTGTAGGGAATATAAATTCTTTCGGCGCAATATCTTTGCGGAAAGCAACGATATAAATGCGTTCACGGTTTTGCGGAACACCAAAATCCTTACTGTTCAAAATGTCTTCAAACGGCTCGTAGCCTATTTCTCGAAGAG
>JAIEDW010000051.1 GCA_029067805.1 Lachnospiraceae bacterium | reverse complement strand
GTATTAAAAGAGTGCTATGTAGAACCCGCATTAAAGGATGCAAAGGCGTATGAGAGCTTTCAGTTTGTAAGGCAGGGATTTTTCAATGTGGATTGTCATGACTCCAAGCCGGACGCGCTTGTGTTTAACAGGATTGTGTCGCTGAAAAGCTCGTTTGTATTACCCAAAAACTAATCGGAAGGAAAAAAGCATGAAATACAAATGTCTGATACTGGATCATGATGACACTGTGGTAAACAGCACGGCGACAATTCATCACCCTGCGTTTTTGGAGGCGCTTAAGATCATGCGTCCCGGTGTGACGATATCATTAGAAGATTATTTTCGCGAGAACTTTCATCCGGGCTTTACGGAATACTGTACGGAGAAGCTTCACATGACGGATGAGGAACTGGAGCAGGAGGTAGAGCTTTGGAAAAATTATGTGGAAAACCATATTCCAAAAGCATATGACGGAATAAAGGAAATTATAGAACGACAGAAGGCGGAGGGCGGCATTGTCTGCGTCGTTTCGCACTCGTATGATTTCAACATCCGACGGGATTATGAGGCAAATAATCTGCTACAGCCCGACATGATTTTTGGCTGGGAGTGCCCACCGGAGCTTAGAAAACCGAGTACGTATGCGTTGGAGCAGATTGCGGAAAAATATGGACTGAAACCGGAAGAGATGGTTGTGGTTGACGATCTGAAACCGGGCTATGATATGGCGAGAGCATTTGGCGCGTTTTTTGTCGGTGCGGGCTGGTCCAATGATGTTATGGAGATTCGGGAATTTATGAAGAAAAACAGTGATGTCTACTTTACCGAGGTAGATGCGTTAAAACAATTTTTGTTTGATTAGATATGATTAGGACTATAATTAGAACTACAATTAAGCAGGAGGCGGCAATAACCGCCTCCCATTTCTTTTTTAATCTTCTTTTTCGGAGTCGTCAAAAAACTGTTCGGTTGCGGGGCTGTTGTTTGTGTCATCTGTGTTGACCGTATCGGAATACGCAGCAGATGACGGCGCGCTCATATCCATTTCCGTGTATTCGGTTTCCACGGGAGCGGCGGGCGCGATTCTGTCACTGATAATTTCCTTAGCCCTGTCAATTTTTTCAGAAACGTTTAAGTGTTCCAGCTTTTCCTTTGTTTTGTCAAGGGTTTCTATGACCTTTTCACCAATCCGCTCTTTTGCGTTGTCAAGGTCGATGGGGATATGCGCATGGGGCTTTCCGTTTGCATCGCCTGTGTTATTTGCAGACTCATCAAGGAAGTCATCCTCTAAATCTTCGTCAAAATCATCAAAGTCATCGTAGTCATCAAACTCATCAGCCGGAACATTATTTTTCTTTTGAAGATAGTAGTAAGTTCCTGCTGCCGCAGCTCCTGCCAGTGCACCGAATAATGCGAGTTTGCCTAATTTTTTTGCCATTGGTAAATCTCCTTTCATGTTGCGGTTATGTGTACTCTTTTATTTTAATACTATTTTATGGAAAATGAAAGAGATTATGTAAAATTTCTTGAAACCTTTGCGGTAGTATGTTAAGATATTTATTAATCGACTGAAATAGTCAACGGATTAAGATAAAATGTGAAAAGCAGAAAGGGCATGATAATTTAGATGAATGAGAAATTTTTTGACCTTGCAAGAGAAAAACAAGATCGAATGATTAACGGAGCGCTTGAGGCATTTGCCAAAAACGGCTACCGGCATGCAACAACGGACGATATGGTGAAAGCAGTGGGAGTGAGTAAGGGCCTTTGGTTTCACTACTTTGGCTCTAAGGAGGGAATATATGTCTTTACTTATGACTACAGCGTGAAGTATATGCTGTTGGAGCTTTCTGCCGTGGTTGATGAGAGTAAGACCGATTACTTTGAGATGGTGCGCCAGATTGAGCAGACAAAGGCAAGGGTTCGTAAGAACTATCCGTATATGACGGAATTTTTGAAAGTGGCAGAGCGCGAACAGGACGAAGAAATTTTGGAGAAAACAGAAGATGTAAGGCGGGTTTATCATGAGCGTATAGATGGTCTTCTAAAGGGTGCGGAGATTGAGAACATATCTGACAGGGCAAGGCGTGAACGCATTAAGAAAATGCTTGAATACAGTCTTGAAGGAATGACGCGGGACAAGCAGGGGGCGGATCCCGATGCTGTGTATCGTGAGGTAAAAACATATATCGACTTGATGCGTGATATGACAAGAGGACTGTAAATTAAATGGTTGGGAAAAATTGATAAATAAATAACAAAAATCTAGGAATCCCGTAAGGAGTGTGGTATAATGTAATTAGACATTATACTAGCGTGAATGGGTGTAAATATATAGAAACAAATCACATAGAAAGGTCGGTGGTGAGTATGGGTAAATTTATGGTAGCAGGTTTTGTGCAGTTTGAAACAATTGTGAAGGTTGACGCACTTCCATTACCGTATAAGGAATTTGAAAGTATACCGGAAACGATAGACGCGGGTATTGGTGGCGCCGGTTTCAATGAGGCGATGGCGCTTCGGTGGCTTGGTGATGAAGTAGACTTTATGAGTATGGTGGCAAAGACCATGTCAAGGACCCAGATCCATGCATATCTTGCAAAGAATGAGGTTAATCTGAACACAGATTACATTTTGCAGAAACTTGACGGTATGCCGACAGCGGTAGCGCTTTATGCATCGAGCGGTAAAAAGCAGATTTTTGAGGATGTAAAGGATATCAGAACGATAGAATACGATGTAAGGCTGTTTGAAAGTCAGATTCAGGACAAAGATATGGTGCTCATCTCAAACTGCAACTTCTGTCGTCCTGTATTAGCGCTTGCGAAGAAATATAATAAACCGCTTGCGCTCAATGTAAGAAGTATGCGTGCGGAAAAGATTGCAAACAAAGAAGACTTTTTGGCGGCTGCGGATATTGTTTACATCAGCGATGACGACTTGGAAGGCGATCCGTATGACTGCATCAATGAATGCAAGAAAAAGTATGATCCGGAAATTATCATTATGGGTCTGGGTCCAAAAGGCGTTATTCTCTATATCAGAAAGGATAACAG
>JAIEDW010000050.1 GCA_029067805.1 Lachnospiraceae bacterium | reverse complement strand
TTTTGCAGATGTAGCCTTATCAGCGGAGAAAATCATACATATTGATCCGGAGGCAAGTGTTATAAACTTTCGCAGGTCTATGGAGTTTGCCATTAAGTGGATGTATTCGGTTGATAAATCTTTAACAATGCCATATCGGGACAATTTACTTAGCTTAATGCATACAGATGAATTTAAGGGCATTGTGGATCACAATTTGTGGCATAGATTAGATTTTATTCGTCGCATGGGCAACAATGCAGCTCATACTGGCAAGAAAATTACTTTTGAACAAGCTGCATTATGCTTGCAGGACTTATATATCTTCCTTGACTTTATCGCATATTGTTATGCGGATCATTACGAACAAAGAGCATTTGATAGAAATCTTTTGAAAGCAGAACTGGACAAGCCGCAGCCTGTGCTTCCCGATGAATTTGCAGATATTGATTTGAAAGCTTTGATAGCGGAGAACAAAGCGCTAAAAGAAGAACTTACTAATAGACGTGAAAAGCAAGTTCTCGAATATGTGTCCAAGCCATTGGATATGTCGGAATATGAAACGAGAAAGATTTATATTGATTCCATGCTTACAGATGCCGGATGGACAGAGGGAAAAGACTGGCTGAATGAAGTTGAAATTCAGGGAATGCCAAATAAGTCGGAAGTAGGTTATGCAGATTATGTGCTATATGACGATACACATAGACCTTTAGCCGTAATTGAAGCAAAGCGCACTTGCGCAGATGTGTCCAAGGGGCGTCAACAGGCAAAATTATATGCGGATTTACTGGAAAACAAATATGGAAGAAGACCAGTTATATTTCTGACAAATGGTTTTGATACCAGAATTATAGACGGCAGATATCCGGAGAGAAAATGCGCCGCCATTTATTCAAAAAGAGATTTGGAAAAATGGTTTAATTTACTTGCAATGCGAACAAGCCTGAAAAATATTGTAATCAATAAAGAGATAGCAGGACGTTATTATCAGGAAGGCGCAATTAAAGCAGTGTGTGACAGTTTCGGAGAGAAAAACAGACGAAAAGCGTTGCTTGTTATGGCGACCGGTTCCGGTAAAACAAGAACAGTGATAGGATTGTGCGATGTGCTGTTAAATGCGGGATGGATAAAAAATATTCTTTTTTTGGCAGACCGTAATTCACTTGTTACGCAGGCAAAGCGTAGCTTTGTGAATCTGTTGCCAGATTTGTCATGCACTAATCTGTGTGAAGAAAAAGATAATTATAATGCGCATTGCGTTTTTTCTACTTACCAGACAATGATTGGTTTGATTGATGACGCCAAGGATGAAGATGGTAAAATATTCTCTTGTGGTCATTTTGAATTGATTATCTGTGATGAAGCGCACAGGTCTATTTATAATAAATACAGAGATATTTTTACATACTTTGATGCGCCCTTAGTTGGACTTACAGCTACACCAAAGGATGAGATAGATAAAAATACATATTCCATTTTTGAATTGGAAAGCGGTGTGCCAACGTATGGCTACGAATTGGCGCAGGCGGTAAAGGACGGATATTTAGTTGATTTTCAGTCTGTGGAAACCACATTGAAATTTGTGGAACAGGGTATCGTGTATGATGAATTGTCCGATGAGGATAAAGAAGCTTATGAAGACACGTTTGAAAATGAAGAAGGGGAAGTTCCTGAAGCAATCGGTTCCTCGGCATTGAATACGTGGATCTTTAATGAAGATACAATTCGTAAGGTTTTACATATTCTTATGATGGATGGTTTAAAGATAGACTATGGGGAGAAGCTTGGAAAGACAATTATATTTGCGAAAAATCATGATCATGCAGAAAAAATATATGAAATATTCCATAAGGAATATCCGCATTTGCCAAATGACTATGTTAAGGTCATAGATAATCGCATTAACTATGCCCAAAGCGCCATTGATGAGTTTTCGGATCTTAAGAAATTGCCTCAAATTGCAATTTCGGTCGACATGCTTGATACAGGAATTGATGTGCCGGAAATCTTGAACTTAGTGTTTTTCAAAAAGGTAATGAGCAAGGCAAAATTTTGGCAGATGATAGGTCGTGGAACAAGATTGTGTCCGGATTTAATGGATGGAAATGATAAAGAAAAATTTTATATCTTTGATTTCTGCGGCAACTTTGAATTTTTCCGAATGAGTAATGGAAAACCGACAGCGAACATGATGGCGCTGCAGGGAGCTGTTTTCAATTTGGAATTTCAAATTGCATATAAACTACAGGATGTTACCTATCAGACAAAACGCTTAATCGCTTATAGAGATAAACTGGTAGAATTGATGAGTGGGAAAGTATCGGAACTCAATCGTGAAAATTTTGCGGTCCGTCAACATTTAAAATACGTGGATTTATATGCAAACGCGGATAATTATAAAGCGTTGACTTATGAAGATACTTTAATTGTCGGTGATGAAGTTGCGCCGCTAATTTTACCGGATGGAGATGAAATCAGCGCGGTAAGATTCGATGCTTTGATGTATGGAATTGAGTTGGCGTATTTGGTGGGTAAAAAATATACGAAAGCACGCGGTGATCTGATGAAACGAGTCAGCGCTATTGCAAGTGTAGCAAACATTCCGGAGATACAGATGAAGTCAGAATTGATTCAGAAGATTTTACATACCGGATATGTAGAAGACGCAGGTATTGACGAATTTGAACATATACGTGAAGAATTGCGTGATTTGATGAAATATATCCCACAATCATCAAAGACAAAATATGTAACTGATTTTACGGATGCAATTTTATCACAAGAATGGAATGATTCGGAACTTGATAATGATGAGTTAGCAAATTATAAAGCGAAGGCAGAGTTTTATATCAGACAACATCAGGATCATTTAGTCATTGCGAAGCTAAAAACCAACAAACCTTTAACGGAATCAGACATAAAGTTACTTGAAGAGATTTTGTGGGGGGAGTTGGGAACGAAAGAGGATTATGAAAAGGAATATGGAGAAAAGCCTCTTGGAGAATTTGTCAGGGGAATCGTTGGGCTTGATATGAATGCTGCAAAAGAGGCATTTTCAGAATACTTAAATGAAACAAGCTTGGATAGCAGGCAGATTTACTTTGTAAATCAGATTGTTGAATACATTGTCCATAACGGATTAATGAAGGATTTGTCAGTGTTGCAAGAAGCGCCGTTTACAGATAGGGGGAGCATAGCCCAAATCTTTACGGATTTAAACGTCTGGATGGGCATTCGAAAGGTAATTGAACAGATTAATGCGAATGCGGTAGCATAAGGAATAGGGGAGTAAAGCAATCAAATTATGGCAGTCTGACAGTAAATACCGTTCCCGTATCTGCTGTCTGATTATCTGCTACGGAAATGCTTCCGCCGTGTGCAGCGACAATTTCATATGCGATGGATAACCCAAGTCCGAAGTGATTTTTTTCACTTCGGGCTTTTTCGCTTCTGTAAAAACGCTCAAAAATGTGTAATTTTTCGTGGTCGCTGATTCCGACACCGGTGTCAGAAATTTGGATAAAAAAACGTTTTTTCTCATAGGAGAGTGCGGCAGTCACTTTGCCTGTTTCGGGCGTATAGCTGATCGCATTGTGCAACAGAATGGTAATGACCTGTGCAATGCGTTCCGCGTCGCAGTTGCAAAGGGGAATGGTCGTATCGGGGAGTGCGATCGAAAGACGGATATTTTTTTCAGTGGCAAGATGTTCAAAAGCCTCACACGTATTGAGCAGCAATGTGTCAAGTTCTGTGGGAACTTTGCAGATATCAAGATGTCCCGCGTCACGACTTGAGAGGGTAAGCATATCACTTAAAAGGCGGGAACTGCGCAGCGATTCGCTTCTGACAGTGTTAAGGTGATGTCTTAAATTTATGACATTTGTGTCAGATTTTTCGTTGTCAAGAAAAGAAATTTTATGCAAGGCCGATTCGGCACAGGAGAGAATCACAGCAAGAGGCGTGCGCAGCTCGTGGGAAGCTGCCGCTACAAAACGGTTTTGCCGGATACGGTTTTCTTCAATGGGTTTCAACAGTTTTCCCGTATAAATCCATGAGAAAATCCAGATCGCAATAAGTGCAAAAAATACAATCGCCGTATAGACAAGACGTTGTCTGAAAATCTGCTGCCGGATGCCGGAGAGTGGGACTGCAATCAGCATTTCAAGGGGAGATTTATCCTGTATGACGGTGATGACAAAGCAAGAATAGTCGGAAACAGTAAATGAATGATAGTAGCATTTGTAGGAAATATTGCTGCGCGCGGAGGCTTCATTGTTTCTGTAATATGCCCAGATTTCGTCGAGGAGCGCAGTGCGCTGCGCGTCTGTCTGCTTGGAGTCGAACAAGGAGGGGGTGCCGTTGTCAAGCAGTGAGATGTAGCATTTGTGAACTGTTTCGAGCTGCGAAAGCCACGCGTGCGAGATTATGCTCTGATTATCCAACTGAACGGCAATATTGTAGATATCGGACTGGTAGGAATAACGTTGGTTTTCTACCAGATTTTTTTCCGAGGTATACAGATAACCAAAAGTCATTATGATTAAGATGAGTGTGGTGATTCCACCGCTTAGGAAAGTCAAGCGGATGCGGACTTTTTGGAACATGGTAATCCCCCTTACTGTTGGTCGAAACCTTGCAGGCAGTAGCCGACGCCGCGGATTGTCTTGATTTCGAGACAGCTGCCCACGCTTTTTAACCGACGCCTTAGAAAGTAAATATAGTTATCAAGATTTCCTTCTTCGACATCACTGTCCGGCCCCCATATTTTTAAAAGCAGTGTGTTTCTGGCGAAAGTCTGGGTGGGATATTTCAGAAACACTTCCAGCAATGCGCCTTCCCGATTGGAGAGGGTACAGCTTGTGTCTTTGCCAAAGAGCGTGTTATCTGACGCACGATAGCGAATGTCGGCAAGACAGAGTTCGTTTGTCATATGCAGAATGGGAGAGCGGCGTGTGACGCATTGAATCCTTGCCAAAAGCTCCTCAAAAGCGAACGGTTTGACGAGATAATCATCTGCGCCGAGATTTAAGCCTGTTACTTTGTCGTTTAATGTGCCGAGTGCAGTGATGAGAATCACAGGGATTGCAATGCCGTCACTACGGAGCTTTTTTAATATGGCGCTTCCCTCCATTAAAGGAAGCATACGGTCAAGTAAAATTACGTCATGAATATTCTGCGAAGCATAATAGAGCGCTTCCTCACCGTCAAAACAACAGTCAACCTCAAAGCCGTTCGTCATAAGCTGATCTGCAATGGAATTGTTTAAATTTTTGTCGTCCTCTGCAAGTAAAATACGCATAGCTGCGTTGCTCCTCCTTCGTTTTCGTTATCAAACTTCCTTATATTTAATTATTTTTTTATAAGAATATAAGTAACTGTTCAGTAGGTCTGCGCATTTACTGCGCTGACCGTGCGAAAACGTAAATTTAACAGGCAAAAATCCATCACCGAAGGTGATTTTGCATGGATTTTTGCTTGTAACTGTGAAGGGACTGAACAGTTACGAATGTAATTTAGAAACAGTATAGCACAAATCTCTCTAAAGTATCTCTAAAAAATGGAAAATATTGTTTCAGAAATTCTTAAGATTTCTTAAGAATGCTTAGAGATTTTTTAGAGATAGTTTTGATAAGATGTTATCGTGCACAAAAATTTGAGGAGAAAAGTGTGAAGAGAAAGGAGTATGAATGTGAAAAATAAGATTGTGAAGAAATTAACATCATTGGCAGCAGCGCTTGCTCTATGCGTGGGGCTTACGGGCTGTCAGACAGGAGGGGAGGACAGTCTTGGCGTGGATGCGCAAAATGGCGCGCAGCAGGAACAGCAGACAGGCGTTCCGTCAGCAAACGAGAGCGGTGATGTGTTGAGCATGGGGCGTTACGTGGAAAAACAGGCGGATTTGGATCAAGGCGTAGAAGGTCATTCCTATATGGTAAGGGATGGAAAGAGCATAAAAGTCTTTGCTTATGGGGCAACATTGTATTCGTCGGAGGATAACGGTGATAGTTGGAGTGGCACGGAGTTAGACTGGCACAAAAAGTTTAGCGAAGAGAATTATATTATGGAAAGTGCATTTACAAACGACGGAACGTTTGTGATAGAGTATTCTCCTCTTTCCAAACGGGAAGATACGGTGAAGGAAGGCATGGCAGGTGATATGGAGGTGGATTCGGATGATGGTTCTTCACTGAATCCGCATCTCATGATTATCAGTCCCGACGGAACACAGCAGGAAATTCCTGTAGAATTTTCGGCAGATGATATGTGGGCGAGAACGCTGCACTTTACACAGGACAATCGTCTGCTTGGGGCTACTTTTGGAAAGGGACTGTATGAGATAGACATTCAAACAGGTGCACTAAACAAATTGTGCACGATAGAAGACAATGCAATGTATGTGGATTCACAGGAGAACCTTTTGATGATTGCAACCTATGGTGGGATTCTCATTTACGATATGGAGAGTGAACGCTTTATCGAGGACGATGTGCTTGCGGATTTTGTAAAAGATACATACAGTGAACCGATAGACTACGGAAACTGTTATAATTTATATTCGTTTTTCGGGGAGGAAAACGTGATTTATATTGCAGGCGATAAGGGACTGCACCGTCATGTCATCGGCGGAAGTGCGGTAGAACAGGTGATTGATGCAAGTCTTTC
>JAIEDW010000005.1 GCA_029067805.1 Lachnospiraceae bacterium | reverse complement strand
ATATTCCCACCAAAAGAACTTCTCCATGATGCATCATGCATACCTACGTTATTATTAAAAGGCATCCAGTAAGAAACTGGTGAGCTGTATCCTTGTCCCCTCAATGTCGCATTGCGTTCTTTATAGGTAATTCCATAAATTCCCGCCGGTGTATCGAACCCCCGCGCTGCATTCCCTGACACAAAATCGGATTCTAAAACCATTTCGCCTTCTACATATAAAAGAAGATGCTGGGCTGTCAGGTTAATCTCCACATATGTATCTCCATAGTCCGGTGTTCCATAAGATGCCGCAGTCTGATAATAAACCGGCGTGCGCTCACCGCTTTCACCATTTTTTATCATCTCCGTAAGCTCTACTGTTTCCTGTACCGCATTCAGCCACCAGCCGTAATCCCCCTTGTCAATCGTAACATCAATGTCATAACTGGTTTGGAATGTCCGTTTCATAAAAATTGTATTATATGTTTTCCGAAGGTACTCCACATATTCCTCTACCTTTGTTTCATCTACTGTAATATCGGAACCTTCCGTTTCAAGCCATGTGACAATGGTATCGCCGTCTAGCACCTCCTGTTTGTCTCCGAATGTATAAGTAATTGTGATATCCGTATATTTCTCCAAGTTTTCAAGGGCTGCTTTCAGATCCTCATTGTCAGAAGTGATTTTGGCGGTTTCATAGCATTCTGCATCACTTAAGTTTACATAATCTTCCAATCCTTCTACCGCTTCCCGAATGACATCAATTGTTTTTTTCCTGTTTAAGCGGTTTCCCGGCGTTTCCTCTATAATCCGAAATCCAACTTTCGGAATGTAATCCGATATGTAAGCATCCTCCGGGTCTGTGATAAAATCTTTCCGAAAGCCGCTTAAATTTTTAATTTTTGTTTCCAGCGCCTTTTCATCATAGGTAAGCATATTTTCTATTTTCTGCTCGGTTTCCTGTGGGATAAACCATAGAAGGCTGTTTTGATCCTCCAAAATCTTTTCGAAAGGCTCTACCGATACATAAGATAACCCAATCTCGGAACCCAATATCTCTTCCACCAGCACGGAACCGTCCGACTGACGCTGCTCTACTTGCAGAGTATAGTCCTGAATGCGTTCCGTAAGCTGTGCAATCGACATCCCCGACACGTCTACCTGATCGATTATCGTTCCGTTCATAAAACAGCTTTGATAATGGTTGAAACCGTATAGATAAACAACTAATATACAAAGCACGGGCACACATATAGCCAGTAATATTATGAAAACTTTCTTCTTGTTCATAACTTCTGATTTCCTTTCCAAAAAACCCGGTTTTCGCTCTTTTTTGCCTTTTTATGTACTGTCCGAGTACTCTGATTTCATTATAACAGATTTTTATTTATTTTTATATAGATTAAGATGCCAAAAAATAAGTAGGTATAACACGATTCCTTGTCATACCTACCTATACAGATCTTTATTCGCCCCTCGCCACTTTCGCGGGATACCATTTCTGAAACCACACGGTAAAAATTCCCATAAAAATTGGTAGCAGGGAATTGATTGCACCTGTCAGTGACGCAATTTCCGTTCCCAAAATAAAATATGTCCAAACAGGCGTTATCAGATATAAAATGCCCCACATCAAAGTCAATATCCGATTGGTTTTTAAAAATAACGGATTATTCAGCGCATCTTCCCCGTTATAATGGTTCATGGAATAATACGCTGTCAGCGGTATCCTTCCAAAGCAAGTTGCTGTCCACATGATACCAAATGACAGATAGGACAAAGGAACAACTATCCGCTCAGATACGCCAATAATTGTCGCTACAGAAAATCCTGTCACGAGTGCTCCGCTTAAAATATCATACAAAGTCTTTTTATTCTGATAGAAGATTAATTGCACTAAGGCACATACCCCAATACTGACAAGACTGCCCGCATAACCGTTAATCGCCGCGAATATCCAAAGTGCCATCCAGGGAAGCAGCATCATATTCATGTTGGTATCCTTTTGCGGAATATGCAGCGGTGTTTTCTGTTGTCCGCCGCTGCCTCCCGCACTGCCAAAATAGTCGTCCCATTTCAGCAGCAGATTAAAATCGCCTTTTGTCTTGTAAAGATGTTGCATCAGCGCTTCGTCCCCGCGTATTTCTCCCGCCGCGATGGAACGCCAGACAGAAAGCGGCGTTTCAATTCTCGTCGTTGCAACGGCAGAACCGTCTGTAAGAACTTTACTGCCCTCTTTTCCCATAACAATTTGGTAGCATTCATTTAAATCCGTATAATACATTTCAAGTACCAAATCTTTTCCCAAATAGCTTTGAGGCCTGTAAAGCGCCGCCATATTCCTGGTGAAGACCAACGCGTCTGAATCCTTCTCCCCGCTTTCTTTATCAATGCCCCAGCTTGCATCCGCCCATCGCTCATAGGTTTCCTTCGGATACAACAATTCCTTCAATTTGGTTCTCGTCGCTTCCGATATCCTGTCTTTCACATACTCTTTTCCCGCTTCCCTGACATATCCCAGATATTCGTTCGTCCGCTGTGTGAGCTCCGGCACCCGAAACAATTCTCCCTGTCCGCAGAAAATTGTTTCATATTGATTTCTGCCGCACATATGGTCAAACAAACTGCATACGCCGTCATAATTTCCCTCTGCTGTATAAAACCCACAAGTGGAGATTACCACGTTTTTCTTTCCGCTCATATCATATCTTGGCGCATGACTTCCGTTTCCGACACCATCCTCACGTTCAACCATAAACGGCAGCGCCAACGGAAGCTGACGGTCGATTAAATTTTTCAGTTCTCCCGGTACCGTATAAAAATAAAGTGGAAAACTCCATATGGTTACATCAGCCCACAAGATTTTCTCGATCACGTCCCGCATATCATCCTGTATACAGCATTTTCCCGGCGTTTTATTCCAACAGGAAAAGCAGCCAAGACAGGATTTTATATCCAAACGGTTTCCTTGGACTTCCTGTACTTCAAATTTGCTGTCGGAAGTGTCGGCGCCCTGTTCCATCCCCTCCAAAAAGGCTTTTGTCAGCTTGTAGGTATTGCTCTCTTTGCCCTTAGGACTGCCATTGATCACCAAAACTTTCATCTCATGTCCTCCAATCGTTCTATGCAGCTTTGCGCCCAGTCAATATAGCACTGCATACTCCTTCGCCCGTAATCAAGCGTCATCTGCCAATACATGGACTTTTCCTGATCGCTAATCTCATTGCCGTATGCTTCGATATATCCCTGCACAGGTTCAAAGTCTTTCAGATATTGCTCGCATTCCTCTTTGAATTTTTGAAAGCAGCAAATATTCTCTTCCCTGTTTCTCTCTCCCATAAAAAAAACTTTCATCAAAGTGACGCTTCTGGGATTTAATTTTAAACCATCGTCAATCAGCCATCGCAGCAGTTCCTCCTTGCCCTCCTGCGTAATCGCATACACATTTTTGTCAGGTTTTCCCTGCTGCTCCACGACTGTTTTGCTAACCCAATTTTGCTTTTCCAATCCGTTCAGTTCCCTGTATATCTGGCTTGTCTGTGCTTTCCAGAAAAAATTCAAAGAATCCCGAAATACCTGCATAATCTCATATCCAGTCATGTCATAATAATTCAACAATCCCAAAATCCCATGCTTTAGCATTTGTTTATTCCTTTCCTATACTTTTTTGATATTGCATCATTTTACCGTAGTATATTCCACTTGTAGAATATTGTCAATATGCAGAGGTTGTTTTTATAAATATCAGTCATTCGCATTTTTCGGTAAATAGGTGTAGAAGGAAGGAACGTTCTTTGATATAATAGAAAACAAATTTTTTATTGGTGAAACAAGAGAAAATCATTTGCAACTAATTTAGGACACCGCAAATGGGGTGAGATCAATGCATTATATCAAATCAAAAGGAATTTTATCTGCAAGCAATGGGATGAACGTATACCGAGGCTGTACGCACGGCTGCGTATACTGTGACAGCAGAAGTGTCTGTTATGGTATGAAACATGACTTTGAAGATATCGAAGTGAAGCAAAATGCGCCGGAACTTTTGGAGATGGCATTAAAATCGAAGCGTAAAAAATGTATGATCGGCACAGGCGCAATGAGCGATCCCTACAATCATTACGAGGAAGAATTGAAAATCACACGAAGATGTCTTGAGATCATTGACCGTTACGAATATGGTCTGGCAATCCTGACGAAATCAAACAGGATTCTAAGAGATTTGGATTTATTGCAGTCCATCAACGAAAAGGCAAAATGTGTGGTTCAGATGACGCTGACCACATACAATGAGAAATTATGTAAGATTATCGAACCAAATGTTTCGACAACCAAAGAACGATTTGAAGCATTGATGCAGTTGAAAGAAGCCGGTATTCCTACGGTTGTGTGGCTTACGCCGCTTCTTCCGTTTATCAATGATAATGAGGAAAATCTTCGTGGAATATTGGATTACTGCATTCAGGCGAATGTGAAAGGCATCATCTCTTTCGGAATGGGACTTACACTTCGAGAAGGCGATCGAGAATATTATTATGCAGCATTGGACAGACACTTTCCGGGATTGAAGAAAAAGTATATCCAAACATATGGAAATGCTTATGAATTGCCAAGTCCAAATGAAAAACAGCTATTGCACATTTTTCATGATGTATGCAAGAAATATGAAATCATGGATACTCCCGATGCATGTTTTCGCTATTTACGTGATTTGCCAGAACGGTA
>JAIEDW010000049.1 GCA_029067805.1 Lachnospiraceae bacterium | reverse complement strand
TTCTTATACTCAGCCTTAAACTGCTCTGCAAGCTCCTTCAAATCGGCAGCAGTCAAGTCAACGTCAAACGTAACACCCTTCTTTGCCTTCATCTCGTCGATCAGCTGCTCAAAATACTTCTTACCAACCTCCATAACAACGTCAGAGAACATCTGAATAAAACGTCTGTATGAATCATATACGAAACGCTCAAATTTCGGATCCGGATTGCCTGCAATCATCGCTGCGACAACATCATCGTTCAAACCCAAATTCAAGATCGTATCCATCATACCGGGCATAGATGCTCTTGCGCCGGAACGAACGGAAACAAGAAGCGGATTCTTTAAGTCACCGAATTTCTTGCCGTTGATTTCTTCCATCTTTGCAACATAGTCCATAATCTGTCCCATGATTTCATCATTAATCTGTCTGCCATCCTCATAATACTGCGTACAGGCTTCTGTTGTAATTGTAAATCCCTGCGGAACAGGAAGTCCGATTTTCGTCATCTCAGCAAGATTTGCACCCTTACCGCCTAAAAGCTCACGCATTCCCGCGTCGCCTTCCGTGAATAAATACACCCATTTGCTCATTTTTCATTCTCCTTTACGTTTGACAGCTTTCTTAACCTGCCTTTTTAATATACATTTTCTTGTTCATTCGTTATTCATATTAACATATTATGGGTGATTGTCAATAATTTATCAAACATTTATTAAAAAATTTTAATTGCTTTCTCCTTGCAGTCATAGACATAGAGAGAATCGGAAAGTATCTCCTCTGTCAAAAGCTGCGTTTCGTTTACTTCCTTAATAATATTGATAAGTTCCTCTCCGTTATCCACAGCACACGCCGGGAGCAGCAAAAGCTCATGTACTGAAGACGGAATAATATACAGATTACCGCCGACAGCCGTTGCGAAATCCTCAATAAGCTGTGGATAAATCATACATGCCGCTCCTTCAATCCTTCTGCTGTTACTGAGGACATACATCGGTATTTCACCGCAACAGGGTGCAGATGCCCTGTCAGTTTCCATTATCTCACAAATAACGTCATTCATACCTTTTATTTCATATTTTAAGAGTTTTGGCGTATTTTTCAACGCACATTTATAAAGTTCCTTACTGTCAACGCCCCACAGCTTCGCGTGCGCATTATGAATCATCACGGATGCCCCACCTATATTTTCATCCGAAATCAAAACCTGAAAAACAATCGACAGATCTAAGAACTCCACATGCGGAATATCGCTCAAAAGCTCCTTGTTTTTTTCGGTATTTATCAGCTTTAAAACAATCTGTTCCTTGACATGCTCATAGTTTAAAAAATAGCGCATATCAAGTTTTCTGTTCACTTTGTTCCTGTTATAAACATCCATCACATCATTAATGACCATTCCCAGCGTTGTCCGTCCATTCTCGTATGCGTTGTAATAATCATTCAGATAAATTGTGGGTGAGATATTGCTGTCGTCCTGCATCACCGTAAGTCCGCTCAAAACCACTCCGTTATTCTTCATGACATCATTCAGACGCACACGATATTTTTTTCCTGCCCTTCTCTCTACTTCTTCCCTTACCAATGTCTTAAAACTTGTAAATTCCATAATGTATTTTCTCCTCTTTTCTGTTTTTTGCTTTGTTTTCTTACAGTCACCATTTCATGTGGAACAAAAAAAGACAACGAAAAGAATTTATATAATCATATAAATTGCAATTTCATTGTCTTAATCATTCAGTTACAAAATAGTTTGATATACGAGTTGATTAAACGCGTGAAAGATACTCGCCTGTTCTTGTATCGATCTTAATCACATCATTTACATCTACGAACAGCGGAACATAAACAGTCGCACCGGTTTCAACAACTGCGGGCTTTGTTGCGCCTGTTGCCGTATCCCCCTTAAAGCCAGGTTCTGTATCCGTAATCGCAAGTTCTACGAATAAAGGCGGCTCAATTGCAAACACATTGCCATTGTGTGAGCAAACCTTAACCATTTCATTTTCCTTAACAAACTTAAGAGAATCGCCAACCTTCTCTGCACTGAGTCCGATCTGCTCATAGTTCTCTGTATCCATGAAGTTGTAAATATCTCCGTCTGCATACAGGTACTGCATTTCTCTTCTGTCAATACGTGCCTGAGGGCATTTCTCAGTCGGTCTGAACGTTTTCTCAACAACGCCTCCACTGATAATATTCTTAAGCTTTGTTCTTACGAAAGCAGCTCCTTTTCCGGGCTTTACATGCTGGAATTCGATAATCTGATAAATGTTGCCTTCATATTCTATCGTAATTCCATTTCTGAAATCTCCTGCTGATATCATAAATCTTCCTCCTAATATCGTAACTGTTCCTTACTTTAATGGCAACAGCCCTTTTATTCACTTGTAATGTTTACAATCCTAAACCATTTTATAACAATTTCCTATAGATTTCAACTACTATTTTTTACATTTCGCGATTTTTTTCCAAAACAAAGTCTATTGCCATAATGTAACCATCCAATCCCTTCCCGTAAATCTGATGGTCGCAGGCGGGCTTTGTCACTGAAGTTTTGCGAAATTCCTCGCGTTTTGTAATATCCGAAATGTGGATCTCAACCTTTGGTACAGTAATGCTCGCAAGCGCATCCCGAATCGCATAAGAATAATGCGTGTATGCACCGGGATTGATGACAATTCCGTCCGTGCCGTCAAAATATGCCTCCTGTATTCTGTCAATGATCGCACCCTCATGATTTGACTGGAAACAGATTATCTCGCAATCCTCTTTTTTTGCTTTCTCCTGTATCATATTCACAAGATAATTATAATCCTGTGTTCCATATATTCCTTTTTCCCGGATGCCCAAAAAATTCAGATTCGGGCCGTTGATTACTAATATTTTCATATTAAACTCCTATTCTTCTTATGATTTCCTCCGCTGCCTCAAGCTGCGTCAAGCTGTCCACATCTATAACCACTTCTGCTGCTGCCTCATATGCGGGACCTCTGCTTTTTATCATTTTTGTGATGCGTTCTAACGGATTGTCACACTGCAAAAGCGGCCGTGTTGTATCACCTTTGATGCGCTCATAAACAGTCTCCGGCTTTACGCGCATATAAACTACTGTGCCAAGCTGTCCTAACAGCTTCTGGTTTTCCACCCGTACGGGCATTCCTCCCCCTGTGGAAATGACAAGTCTGTCATTTCCGTCCGCAATCATTTTCTCAAGAAGCGCTGTTTCCATCGCACGGAAGGCGTCTTCTCCGTCTTTTTCGAAAATATCGCTGATACTCCTATTCTGCTGTGCGACAATCATTTCATCAGTATCTGCAAACGTACGCTTTGTGAGTTTTACAATACTTTTTCCTACAGTTGTCTTTCCGCAGCCCATGTATCCGATTAAAATAATATTTTTCATTATTTCCTCACATTTTCCTGAAGCTTTTGATAAATTTTCTGCGCGTTTTCATCGGACACTTTGCAGCCGTTCCACAGTTCAAACGCATCAAGCGCTTGATATAAAAGCATCTTTAATCCGTTAAATGCCATACCGCCGTTTGCCGCAACAAGCTTCATAAACTGCGTTTCCCACGGTGAATAAATTAAATCATACCCAAATGCAATATAATGGTAAAAATCACCATCCTCGATAACCACATCGTTTACATTCGGAGAAAGTCCTACGCTCGTGCATTGTATCACGACATATCGGTTTTCCGCGCCTGTTAAGAGCTTTTGATAATCGGAAAGCGGCATCGCCTCCACGCACTCTGTTCCAAGTGCCTTATTGACCTCAGACGCTACATTTTCTGCCTTTTCGACGCTTCGGTTCAGCAGATGCACCTTGTCCGCACCGTTTTCGGCACACAAAAAGGCAACCGCGCGTCCTACGCCGCCTGCGCCTAAGATGATAACTTCCTCGCCCTCAATATTTACGCCATCACTTTTCATCGCGCGCAAAAGACCAGTCATATCCGTATTATAGCCTTTGTATCCGCCCTCTGTCCGTACAAGCGTATTCACTGCCCCGATTTTTTCCGCAAGAGAATCAATTTCCGCTAGCTGCGCGATTACGTCGCTTTTGTAAGGCACTGTCACATTCATTCCGAGAATATTTAATCCGTATGCGCCCTTTACCGCCGCCTCAAGCTGCCCTTCTTTTACATGAAACGGCACATATGTCATATTAATTCCCATCATCTCCGAAAGCGCATTGTGTATCACAGGCGACATCGTGTGCTCCACGGGATTACCGATAATGCCGCATGTTCTTGTTTTTCCGTTAATCTCAATCACTTTATTTCCTCCTCTTTTGCGCTCTCTGATAAGAAAGCAGCACGATTTTCT
>JAIEDW010000048.1 GCA_029067805.1 Lachnospiraceae bacterium | reverse complement strand
ATCATCACATCATGCGGAAGCACACCGCTCACCATCATGATTGCCGGAATAATCGAGAGGAACAAAAAGAACGTAGCACCCGAGGCGTAGGTTGCAACCTCCGCCTCTCTGATGGAGCTACGTATCTCTTTCTGTAACCTATATATTTTTGAATAAATCCCTTCCCTGTATCTTCTCATAACCCACGCCCCTTTAATCGTCTGCGTCACTTACTTCGACTACTTTAGATCTTCCACAGACTTTATGGTTCCATTATAATAGTATGCCAATATCTCATATGCTGTGAGTCCTTTAGCAGCAAGGCATTTTGCACCATTTTGCGACATTCCGCATCCGTGTCCAAGCCCTGCTCCGTGGATTGCAATGCTCTTTAGATTATCCCCATTTTCCCTCTTTTCTATGTAAAAATATGCGCTTGGAAGGATATCGCCCATACTGTACTGCGAGCCGTCATTTTTGATAACCACATCACCGGACACGCCAAGCGCCTGTCGTATCATATGCTGTGTCTTCACACTGATTCTGAAGTTTGCAGTTTCTATTAAAAGGCTTGTCACAAGCCCGCTCTTTTGACGCGTTAAGACACGAATATCTTTTATCGCTCCCTCTTCTAAAAGCTTATCCTTTGATAAATATTGTGAACGTATTCTGACATTCTGTGGCTGTTGATTGGAGAGTTCATACAAATGCCTTAAGAATTTCCGGCATGCCTCGCCCTCAAAACTTTTCTCATAGTTCCAGCGATACCACGCCTCCGTACACTCTGCATCGGACAAATTTCCGTTGTCGATAAACTGCTTATACGCCGCCTCGCCCTCCTTGCTATTCTGCGCAAAAACCGCCTCGCCCGTTTCCCTTAAATAATTGTCCGAGTCGTTTTCCTGTTCACTCCACACGCGTGCGCCTCCGTTATATCCACTTGATGTCGAGTAATAAAAACTCTCAATCACCTCGTTATCATAAGTAAGTATTTTATTTCTCGTTTCATCGACGGCATTCCTTGCTTCTGCGGTTTCTTCTATATTTTTATATACCTGAAATGATGTGCTGTCATCTACATTCGCCCTCCACTCGGGATATGCGTAGCTTTTTTTATGAAAATATGTGTATGTACGCGCGCTGATTGCCTGTGCCTTTAACGCTTCACTCGGATAGGATGACGGCATCTCACTCGGTACAACGCCATACAAGTATTCCTCGACCGTAAGCTCGTTGATCAGCACAATCCCTTCATTTGTACGGTAGCATTCCATCGCTCCCCTATAAGAAACCTCCGTATTTCGCTTTATGTTTGTCACGCGAAGCATACCGCCGCCTTTTCCCGTAAGCTTTATCATCGCCCCGTCTTGAAAGCTTTCCTTGTTGATTACAAGCTCCTCGCCCGCATCATACTCCGTTACGGAACTGCCAAGCTCTGCCATAAAACCGTTGTTACACGTAATCCGAAGTTGATCGTGATAAATCCCGATGAAATCATTCGTTCTTATCAGTACCCTTATCATATCCGAGAGCGCTTCTTCTTTGCTTATCGCCTCCCGATCGAGACTTGTATCCTCCTTGTTGTCATACGAAGTTTCCTCCTGCTCAGTCCTCTCGTTTTCCGCAAGATCACCCTTCTCTTTATTATCCCGCGTAGAAACGCTGCACCAATAAATTCCCGCCGACAAAATGAGCCATAAGATGACAATCAACAGCTTTTTTGATGCATTTTTTTGATAATTCGTTTCCTGAATACCCACACCTCCACAATCATTATTCCCCATACAACGTATGCCAAAGCGGACACAAAAAGCAGCCTGCCAAGGCTGCTTTTTTTCATTGGTGTTCTCCAAAATGCCGGCTCCTGTATTTTGACTCCTAGCAAAGCTAGGTGGGCAACCGCAACCTTCTCTCTGCCTTCCCCTGACCAACAATGGGGGGCTTGACATCAATCAGGCAATATAGGAATCCCTTTTAAAGTGATGTAGGTTCAAAATGACAAGAGTTATCGCACATTTCAGATTAATTATAGTATAACCTATCATTATCAAAATATCAATATGTAACCCTTACACATCTTAACTAATATTTGTATCTAAATTTTTGCAATTTTACATATGGATTTTTTCCGATGCCGACACATAAAATGCCGAATATCTTATCCTACTCTTTTCAGCTTTGCGATTAGATACCCAATCATCGCACCCACAACATTAGTAATAACATCATCTGTTTCCGATTTTCCACACGAAAAAATGTACTGCAAAGACTCCACTGACACACTTGTTAGAAGTGATGCGAGTAAGATAGTTTTCATATTACACTTTTTGCCAAATGCACGGCATGTGATGTATAGTAAAAAACCGAACGGAATAAAAAGCAGCACATTTTCTATCACATAGTGAAATTCCCCACTCAATATTCCAAAACTCTCAAACGGCAAAAGCACTGCTTCCCGCCTGGAACCGATTTCCCGCGAAATCAGTGTCACATACAATAGAAAATAAAAAAAGACTCCATCTATAAAAGGCAGCACAACGGAACATTTTTGTTGATTGAATACAGGTTTCAACCATATGAAGCCTCCTGCGAATAAAACTCCTATCAGAACCGCTCCCTGCCAACAGTTTGTCCAATGCTTTAGGATATCTGTGTAAATGATTGACATATGATCAAATATGCTCTCCTTTTTCATGCTCCTTCATTTTAAGCTCTTTGTCTGAAATCAAGAAGCTTGTACCTTTATTTATACTAGGGGTGTTTCATCTGTCTAAAACTCTTTTTTTATTATTTTCCCAGCCAGATATCTCATATTATTACCATAAAAAATCATATTGATAATAATGGTTGTTATAAACCAAATCAAGCTTATTTTTATGGCTAGTATCCCCCATTCCAAATATGTTCTTGCCTCTATTTTAACTAGACCTATGACACAAAATGATATCGCAAAAGTCAATGCATCAACGCCCATCTGTTTTAAAAAATTTTTAAATGGATAATGAATTAAATGTTTTGAATCATAATATGCCATCCATACTGTTTGGTATGACATGGCAATCAACGTTCCTACAGCCACACCAATAAGCCCATATTTTTTAACCAATACTATAGATATGATGATGTTCACCAATGCTGCAATAATATAATTGCTTTGCGTCTGTTTGTAGTTCCCTCCCGCTAAAATCATCATGTTATACGGCAGCCTCAAACAATGCATCGCATTTCCAAGTGTCAAAACGATTGCAAATATAGGAACATTATATACGGCATCCGTTATACCGCTCGTATATACATTTATAAATGGAACAATCAAAATCGCGGTGCAGCCAAACACAAACGTAACCCCTGTATGTATGATCCATTCCATCTTACCAAAGAAAACCGTTAACTGCGCAATTTCTTTTTTAGCAAGCATTTCGCCAAACACAGACTGAATTCCACTTGACAATGACATAAATAAATTTTTTACACCTAAAATAACCATATTGTATACTGAATATATTGATACATCCGTTAAAGATGCAAAAATTGTCAATACTATATTGTCTGTTCCATTTAAAACAAACGCCGCAACATGCTGTGCTATCCCGTTCCATTTCTGTCCGATAGGTTCCCTGTCATAAGTTATTTTCCTATCAATTTCATAATGCCTGTTTACATATATCCTCAACAATAGCGGACGCATTAAAAATATAACCGACGTGACCAGTCTAACCACATGAATCGAATAACCATTCAGCATCAGTACAACGCCGGCCACTGTATTTCCTGCAATAGACAACATTTGGATACAGTTCTGTATATATCCCTTCTGATCCGCCGATAACAACAGTTGCTCAGTAATTCCAAAGAAATATT
>JAIEDW010000047.1 GCA_029067805.1 Lachnospiraceae bacterium | reverse complement strand
ATTTTAAGACCTCTCCACCCACGGAATTTTGTACGGAAAGATACAGTTGCTTTTTCAGAATTCCCATGTATACACGGATAAAACGCTCAGATTCCTGCTCCTGTTTCAGGACTGCCTCCATGGCATTGTCCAGGAGGTTTCCGATAATGGTACAGAGATCAATCTCCGAAATGGAAATCTCCGATGGCACCGCCGCCTTCGCGTTGACACTGATATGATGGGATTGGATCAGGGACAGTTTGCTGTTCAATATGGCATCCACCATTACATTCCCGGTCTTGATCACCGTATCCACCTTTGTCAGATCATCATTCAGCCGCAGAAGGTATTCCCTGATCTGCGCCGGATTATCCGTCAGCGCCAGCATGGCTTGAATATGATTGTGATAATCATGCCGCCAGCCCCGCATGGTCCTGTAAATATTCTGAACTTCCTCACAATGCTTTGTAATCAGATCATTCTGATAACTGGCGATTCTCCGGTCAGCAACCCGCTCCAACAGCACATCTAACAGTTTCATCCAAGCTCTCCCTTATAATAATTGATAAATGCCCGATTGACTTCTCCATATGCGCTTCTCGCCAGGGGAATGGTACTGCCATCGTCGAACACCACACTGTCTTTGGTGATACAGTCTATAAAGGCAATGCCGGCCAGAAAGGAACGATGACAGCGAACAAAGCCCTCCCCCAGCATTTCTTCCATTGTGGTGATTGGGAGTTTCACCTCATATACGTTGTGAAGGGTATGTACCATAAGCTTATGGGAAAGTACCTCCACATAGACAATGCTGTCCACAGGAATGCGCTGCACCTCCTTTGCAGTGCGCAGAAAAATCACACGCCCCTTCCTTTGCAGATTCTCCGCAGCCCTGTTCAGCACCTGATTCAGCTTCTCCCCGCTCACGGGTTTTAGCAGATAGTGCAGCGCCTCCACCTCATACCCTTCGGCAATGAAATCGGGATAGCCCGTAATAAACACGATCTGAACACCATCATTCTCCTCCCGGATTCGTTTTGCCAGCTCCACACCGTTTATATTCCCCATCTCAATGTCCAGTAGCAAGATATCATAATCCTTTTCATCCTCGTACTGAAACAGGAATTCCTCCGCAGAAAAAAACGGGCGGACGACCGCTTTCCTCCCGCTGTTCTCCGCCCAGTCCCTTACCAGGGATGTAAGGTATTGAATTTGCTGCTCCTCATCATCACAGAC
>JAIEDW010000460.1 GCA_029067805.1 Lachnospiraceae bacterium | reverse complement strand
TCTCCGAGAACAAGAATAAACCGATCAATTTGATTTGCCTCTTCTTTTACCTTATCTCCCATTACATTTGGCGAACCTGTATGCAAATATGTATTTCTCAAATTATATATGATTTCCCCACTTAGCCAGGGATTCTCTACTCCGTTCACATTCTTTCCCTGTGACATAAAAATGCCAAGATATTTATCGTACCATTCTATATATCGCTTGGCTATTGATGTTTCATTTGGAAATTCCACCATCCCACATATATCCGGCAATGTGAGCGCTAACGCCAAAGCGGAAAAATAGCAATTGTTCTCTAACGACTTTTTTATATCATTGACGTAAATGTCTATCATATTATGTCCTTTCTCTTTTCATATGAATAATGTTAAATTTTTATAATTATATCATGATATTCCCCCTCATGTATCAAAAACTTTATTCATTCTGAAAATTCAAACAGGACAAATATATGTTTGAAAAAATATAATATTTAAAACATATATATTTTTCATTCTATATATCTTTATTTATTCCTTTGGATAAACAAAATTATCATATTCACGCCCTACACGTACTGCAGCGATTGCTCCAACCGATTTTCCCGAAACATTGCTGCCTGCGCTCGTAATATCATAATCCCGCATGGTAATATTGTAAAGCTCCGCACCTTTCGCAACGCCAAACAGTCCGACAAGTTCTGCATCGGGATCCGTCATGGTAAGCCCTGTAATTTCAAAGCCGTTGCCGTTAAAAGTGCCCGTAAACGGATTTTCCCATGTTCCAATGGGTGTCCATTCATCCGCGGACAACGCAATATCAGCCTGCTGCATATAATTTTTGTCCATACCGTACACGCCTGTTGCAATCGCTCTAAGCTGCTCTTCGTTAAAAACCAAATAATATGTTGTTCCGTTCAGATCCAGCGTTTCAATTGCCGGCGAAACATCGACCTGCACCGGCAAAGGAGCATCTATTGTTACCGTAAACGTTTCCGCTATTACAGGCAATATTGCTCCCCAGCCTTCTTCGGCTTCAATCGGATAGCAATAAAATACGCCCCACACATCATTTTCAAATTCGTTCAACTTGACGTTATATATTAAATCACCTTCCTGCTTAATCATATCGAATTTTTCCGCTCTATAACCATCATCTGCCAATTCCGCCCGAACTTGATTTACCGTTTTGTCCTTAAAATGAGCAATCCAAAGTTGAACCTGACCATCTAACATAACCTTACCATCTAACACAACCTTACCGTCCATGTCCACCATGCTTATCCATGCATTAGGAAAATGCGGCTGCCATCTGCTATCGGTTAAATCGTGCGGCTGCCATCCATCATCAGTTAAATAAATGGAATATCCTTCTCCCACAAAAAGTGTGGCAGGTATTTCATCCGTTTCACCCTCTCTTGTAACCTCAAGAAATATTTTATCCCCTTTTTCCACTTCCTTTTCGGTTTCCGAAAGTGCGGTCATTGTCATATTTTCAGATATGTTATTGTCTGCAAAAATGTTATCGACAGACGGACTATTTTCATTCTCTAACTGGTCAGATATCTCTCCATCATTTTCTTTTGCAATAGAACAGCCTACCAATGTTCCAAAACTAATCGTTAAAAGAACGACACACAGCAATATGAGTATCCCGTTTTTCTTCCTATTTTTCAATAAAATATTTTTAAAACGCTTTTTCATAACTTCCTTTCCCCCGTAAAATTGTGTCGATAAAACAGTCCTTTTTGCACACCGCTTATGAATCATCGCTAATAACGTTTCTGTATACGCTTTCCGCAAATCATAACTTGTGCCTTGCGTCACTCTTTCATCACAGGACAGTTCCATATCAACAGCCGCTTCCTTCTGCATAATCCAGATCAGAGGATTAAACCAATGCACGGCATTCGCCGCCACAAAAAGCAGTTTAAAATATACATCTCCCCGTTTCAAATGAACCAGCTCATGTTTCAGAATGAAATACAATTCGTTTATATTATACTGTTCTTTCGGCAAAACCAAAACAGGTTTTAAAAAGCCGATTATCATGGGACTGTCAGCTTCCGGGTATTCTATCATACGAATTGTACCTTTTATATGTAATTCCCGTTTTCGTTCCATCATCTGAAACCAAATGCGAGGGTCTTCTATGATTGTGCCTCTTTTCATCACCTGATTTTTATAGTACAAATAACTAATCAAATGCGTAGATATCAAAATCAGACTGCCAGCCATCCAGACGAAAGCCACAATATCAAGCAACGTAATGCTGGGCGTGCTTTTTTCGGACGACATTGCAAATACATTTGCAACTGCGATTGGAGTTGTCATTTGTGTTGGTATCTCAACAATAACCCGTCTAGACGGTATTATTGCATCAATCGGCGCATCTGTATGTTTTTCTTCTGATTTTGATGCAACCTGTGATTCCATTTGCAAAGGCATATGCATAACAGACTGCACATTTGCTCCGCTGACAGGAACAAGTAACCGCACTGCAAGAAAGATCCAAATCAGGTATTTCCATTTTGCGGCATACCTCTTATTAAAAAACGATGTAAACAAAATCAGGACAGCAACAAGGACACTAACTGATACTGAAATTTCAAAAAAGGAAAGAAATAGATTGGTTATCATTGCTCATCCTCCAATTGATCCAGAAAATTTCTCAATTCTTCAACATCAGAATCTTTAATCGCTTTGTTACTATACAATGTAGCAATCATATTCTGAATGGAATTGTTATACACCTTTTCCAGAAAATGTTTGCTCGCACCGGTTTTATATTCATTTTCCGAAATAATGGATGTATAAAGATTACTTCCCGTTGAGCGGTCACAACTGACAAATCCTTTATCCGCCAATCTTGCCAATGAAGTCATTAAAGTGGAAAGCTGCCATTTCCTGCGCCCTTGCAATTCGTTTAAGATATAATTTGAAGTGACGGGATTTTCACTGTCCCAAATCACCTGCATGATTTCCAGTTCTGCTTCACCCAGTTTTTTTAGCATATCGCTCATGTAACCACGCCTCCTATTATACGCTTGTATAATTTATTATGCACTTGTATAATGCACTTGTCAAGTAGTATTAATAATTTTTTTGTAATCCTGTATGAAACAAGAATGGACGAAAAAACAAATGACTTATATTTGTTGATATGCTATACTTTTTACAGTATTAAAAAGTCATACCGAAATGGAGAAATCGAAATGAAACTATTTAAAAAACGCGCTGAAAAAATTGATATGAAAATATTTTTCGATGATATTGCCGAGAAAATCGAGCAAGCAGTGAAAACAGATATGGAACAAATCCTGAAAGAAATCGGTGAAGAAAAAATATATGCAGTTGCGCTTGTGACAGACAGCGATTGCATTACCCTATTTTTGGCATT
>JAIEDW010000046.1 GCA_029067805.1 Lachnospiraceae bacterium | reverse complement strand
ATGCCAAGGGCAAATATACCGGAACAGTTACAGCGCCAGAAGAACTGGATGAAGACGAAACCGTAAAGACACCTGCCGAAACACGCACCATGACAGTGGAAGGCATCGGCAATTACACGGGAAAAAGAAAAATTACGATAAAGGTTGTTGACAAACTGTCAGCAAAACAGCTTGCAGTAGAGATCGACAAGAATTTCAAGCCTGTCTATGGTGATGGCACAGACTATGACTATCTGTTCAGCGACAAGATGAAAACAGAGAACGGTCAGGAAGTTGTAGATGTGGCAAGAAAGATCAAAGTTGTTGACAAGAAATCCAAGACAACTGTACTTACCGAAGGTGACGACTTTGTGGTAGTATATAACAACGTAGCATATGATGATGAAGGGAATTTCGCAGCAGGCACCGTTAAGTTCACGGTAGTAGGTATCGGCAAATACAGCGGAAACGTTTCAAAATCATTCAAGATTTCCCCGAAGATGCTTGTGGGCGTTGAAGCCGGCTTATGGGATGAAGATGCTAACGGCGACGAAGTATTCAAGACTTCAGGTCTGGAGCTTAAGTACAACCCTGCAGGAGCTACATTTGAGAACAGTGAAGAAGAGCTGCTTGTCAGATACAGCTACAAATATACAGAAAACGGCACTGAGAAAACAGATTACAACTACCTTGAAGAAGGTTATGATTACACGATTTCTTACAGCGGCAACAAGAAGGTAGGCACTGCTGCAAAGGCAAAGATCAACTTTATCGGTGACTATAAGGGAACCAAGGCATTAGTCGTACCGTTTACCATTACAGGCGCTACACTGACTGACTGGGCAGAAGCTTACGTAGCTGACATGACATACGCCACGGCAGGAAAGAGCTATGTTTCAAAACCCATTGTAGTAGCATATTATAACACCGATACAATCCTCAAGGCATCTGAATACCAGGTATCATATGAATGGTCAAGTGCTTCAGACGTTACAAAGGATGAAGCAACAGGCAATGAAACAAGAAACTGGACTCCTGATGACAAGGTTAAGATTACGCTCAAAGAGGGTGATTCCTATGCATTAGTCAGAGCAACGATTAAGCCGAGCGCCAAGAGCAACTTTGTACTCGAGAAGGATACACAGACCGTAGACGGCAAGGAAATCGAGGTTGAAGTACCCATTGTAGTAGAATATCATGTAAGAAAGGCAGATACAGGCGCACTTGACCTTTCAAAGGCAAAGGTAGAGTTCTACTCAGATCCGGCATGCACAAAACAGATAAAGGCTGCACAGTTCTGTAAGGCCGGCATCTTTACACCTGCTGGAAACAATGCTGGAAACATCGGCCAGTATGATGACCCTGATGCGGCAGTATACGTAAAAGTAATCGTAAACAAGGCACCCGTTGATGCAAACCTGTATGATGTTACATGGCTCTGCAATTATGATGCAGGAAAAGCAACTGTAATCATCACAGGAAAGGGACCTTCTGAATCAAATAATGCATCTTCAGGTACGGGAACACAGGCGGATGACGGACCTACAACAACGACTACAGCATATGCAGTAGGCGGAAAGACTGTAAGTGTAAAAATCAACCCGCTTAAAACATGGATAATTCCTACACCTGTAACTGAGACAGTTACAAACTTCCTGAACGAGCTTTTCTAAGACTTAAAAGGAAACTGACATCAGTTTTATAACAAAAAAAGAGGGCAGTCCCTCAAGTCATTTCATGACTTTTGGGACACCCTCTTTTTTTAAATCGCTATAAAATTTATGTCATTTTTTCCAAATTATTCCCCAAAAATGTTTTTCGGGAAATCTCAGAACCAAGGATTTGAAGGCGGTACCCATCGTCCGATAGCGTCAATGGTAGCGCTTGCCGTTTTGCTGCCTACAGCAAACTCTTTAGCTGTGCCTTCTGCAGAAGTTCCGGAAGACTCTTCCGGTCTGTTTCCTACAATAACGACTGTCGCTTTACCCTTGTTTGTGGCATTGAGCCATGTAACCTCATACAGACTCGGATCAACAACTTTGTCCGTCTTTCCGACTTTTACAGTTACCTTTACAAATACTGCTCCATCGCCGTCAACGTTTGAAGCCTTATTTCCTTCTGGTGTATAGAATTTTTCGCCGCAGTACGGTATCTTCTTTAACGGAGTTGTAAGCTTTGCATCTGCGAAAAATTCTACTTTTGCCTTGGTAAGGTCAAGTGCGTTTGTATCCGCTTTTCTTACATAATAGTATATCGTCTCGGGGACAGCAGCGCCGGCCGTATCCGTTCTGGTAAGAATAAAGTTGCTCTTAGCGCTCGGCGTAATTGTTACTTTGACTTTGGCGTATTTGTCATCTCCCTTAAGAGTAACTTGAACCTTGTCGTCAGCCTTGTATCCTGTTTCTTCCTTTGTTTTCTCGTCTATTGTAATGTCCGAAGCGCTTGCCCATGCATATGATACGCTATATTCCGATGCCTTAATAATTGTACCATCGTATTCTACGATAGGCTTTGAAACGCAGCTCTTTCCCTCTTTTGAGTAAACCATGTCGGGAGCGATGGCATCTATGCTGTTCAATGAAGCGCCTGTTATCTTGAACTCCACTGTTTTAGCCTTTGTGCCCTTGTAGTCGTTAACAAATGTGACCTTTGCTTTTCCGGTGCCTACTTTCTTGTTGCCGCTGTAGGAAATCTTATAGTTGCGGCTGTCCATCTCGGTATAAGTAGGCTCACCTGCGTTTTCACCTGTTTTATACCGAACTGTCAGACCTTTGATAGTGCTTCCTGTGCTTCTGTATTCGGCAGTCAGATCGGTGGTCTTAAATCCGCTGGGATTCGTATATACTCCAACTTGAATATCACTCTCAGTAAGCGGCTTCGGCGAAATCTTAAATGATTTTGTGACATTTCCTGTGTACTTGCCGATGCCCACTACCATGAACTTGTAAGTACCTGCAGTCCAGCTGTAGGTATCGCCGCTAACCATCACTACTTGGAAGTCTGTATTCTCTACAAGCGCTTTTTTATCCTTGTCACCTTTTTCATAGACTATGATCTTTCCGGGTGTATTAACCGTTTGACCGTCAACAGTTTCTTTCTTACCAAATAAGGTCGCCCAAGTTAATTCATCAGTATCGTAAACGGGCTTGAAGTTCTTGTCAATCTCTACCGCAAGACCGGGAGCAGCTCCCTTTTTAACAACGATTACATCGATATCAAATGATCCCATGAAGTTATTGATACCAGTTACCGTAAGTTTATTCGGCTTCAGCTTTCCGTTTTCATCTGTTTCCGTCGTAGCGGCAGCATATTTTCCGTTTTCCAGACCGGTGCCTGAAATTGTAAAGTCCTTACCCAGCTTGAGCTGTTTTCCATTGTATATGATAACAGGATTTACTTTGGCGTTCTCTATTACTGTCATTTCGGTTGCATAGTCGTCTATGTACTCAATATTTTTCCGTCTGATCGTAAAGGCAACATCCTTCTTATCTGCTTTGGCAAAGTTGTTCTTTCCGGTTACTGTCAAGGTTGCTTTTCCAGCGTTTTTGTTGTTCTTGTATTTTACGGTGTAGTCTGTGCCCTGAGTCAGCTCTTCGCCATTGTAGTAAACCTCAATACGAGGTGTTACCGCAGTGCCGCCCTGATAGTATGCTTCCTCATCATCCAGCCAGATATACATACCTTTTTCGTAATATTCCTCTTCCCAGTTTTCGGTGAAAACAACATTCCTTGTTACAGTATAAGTTGTGCCCGATTTATGGCAATTCCAATTCCAGTCATCGTACCATCCTTCGAATTCATATCCTATTCTCTCGGTAAGCGGTTTCGGAAGTATGATAACGGGATTATCGCCTGCTTTAACTGTTTGTGTTAATTCGGGAATTTCGTTATCATTTTGGTCCACAAATTTAACAGTATAATCTTTATCATTCGGCTGTGCCCATGTTTCCTTAAACGTAACGTCTTCCGTTATCACACACTTGCTGCCTGTGCCGTAAACACTGTCGTAGTCTTCCGATTTCCATCCCGCAAAGGTATATCCTTCTTTTGTAGGTGCGGTCTCGGGGAAAGTAAACTCTTTTCCTGCCTCTACCTTTTCGGGCTTCGTCATTTTGCCGCTTTCATCTGTCAGAGTAACAGTGTACTCCTGCAGTTTCCATGTTTCTACAAAAGTAACGTCTTCTGTTACCGTGTATGTTTCTCCTGCCGCGTATACCTTGCCGCCGTCCTTGTCGCCTTTCAGTTTCCATCCGGCAAAAACATGGTTTTCTTTGTCGTTGTAAGAC
>JAIEDW010000459.1 GCA_029067805.1 Lachnospiraceae bacterium | reverse complement strand
AAGAATATCCGATTATGGAAGGGGAATCGTTAGAGAACAACACGTATCTTTCATACAACGCAGTGGTTGGCACAAGCCTTGACAGGGAACTTTACTATGCGATGCAGATTTTGGAATATGCAATCTGTTCGGCATCGGCGGCGCCGCTTAAGACAGCGTTAATTCATAAAAATATCGGCACAGAAATTTATACCGTATACGATAACGGTATTTATCAGCCCTATTTTTCGATTGTCGCAAAAAATGCAAATGATGCGCAAAAGGACGCGTTTGTGGAAACGATCGAGAGCGAATTAAAGCGTCTTGTGAAAGAGGGCATTGACAAAAAATCGCTGCTTGCCGGATTAAATTACTATGAATTTCGGTACCGGGAAGCGGATTTTGGTTCGTACCCGAAGGGACTGATCTACGGTCTGCAGATGTTGGAAACATGGCTTTATGATGATGCTATGCCGTTTGATTTAATAGAGGCAATTGCGCTGTTTCAGACCTTAAAAGAAAAGATTGACACGGATTATTATGAAAAGCTGATTGAAACGTATCTGCTCAACAATCCGCATAAGTCGGTTGTCGTGGTTTCTCCGAAGGAAGGGCTGACTGCTGAGAGGGAGCGTGCTCTTGCGGACAAGCTTGCGCGTTACAAAGACAGCTTAAGCGATGTGGAAATCAAAACGATTATTGATGATACAAAGGCGCTTCATCTGTTTCAGGAAACGGAGGATACGCCGGAGGCTTTGGAAAAACTTCCGATGCTGACACGAGAGGATATGAAAAAGAAGTCGGAGCCGTTTGTCAACGAGCTTAGAGATGCTTGCGGGACAAAAGTGCTTTTCCATGATGTAAAGACAAATGGGATTGCCTATATCAAGCTGATTTTTGACACATCGAATGTTCCGACGGAGCTTTTTTCGTACATCGGAGTGCTCAAAAATATTTTGGGGTATGTAGATACGGCGGCGTATTCCTATGGAGAACTCTACAATGAGATGAATATCCATACGGGGGGAATTATAAGCAGTGTAAGCACTTATGTGAATGCGAAAAAGCTGGACGAATATAAATTGACTTTTGAAGTCAAAACAAAGGCGATGTATGAGGAAATCGGCGAGGCGCTTCATATTCTGCAAGAAATCATTACTGCGTCGAGCCTGTCTGATGAGGACAGAATCCTTGAAATCTTAGAGGAACTCAAGTCAAGAATGCAGGGAAATATGACTTCCGCAGGACATTCTCTTGCGGCGGTGCGGGCGATGTCGTATTTTAGTGAGACGGCAGCAGTTTCCGAGCTTGTGAGCGGAATTCCGTGTTACAGGCTGCTGGAAAAACTGACGGCGGATTTTGAAAGTTGTAAAGAAGAACTTGTTGAAAAGCTTTCCGCGTTAATTAAATGTATCTTTCGACCGGAAAATCTGTTGGTGGATTTGACCTCTACACAGGAGGGATATGATACATTAAAAGATTTTCTACCAGATT
>JAIEDW010000458.1 GCA_029067805.1 Lachnospiraceae bacterium | reverse complement strand
TTTGAACAAAAAAATGTGATAAAACCGGGATAAAATAATCTGCTGAAAGTAGGTGCAGATTATTTGCCAATCAACACTGCATATTTCACCATTCCTTTCTTCAACTGTCTGTATTAACTCCCCAAGTTCGTCACGGAACCGGAAACATATCTCCAGACTTTTGTCACCGTGTACATATATCTTCTCAATGAAGGCATGAATGATCTCACCTGTCAGGACATCAAAATCCATATATTGTTCAACCATCGTTTCAAGCCTGCTGTCTTTCCTGCAGCCTTTGTTATATCTCTTCTGCATCTCCTGAAGTTCTGAAATCCTTTGTTCCGCAGCAGCAGCCTCGTCCAGATATTTTTGTTTTGCATACAGATAATCACTTTCATTCAGAAGCCCGTCCGCATAATCGTTGTATAATGCGCCTGCCCTCTGCTGCGCCTTTTTCTTCCGCCTACAATTTTCGGAAATTTCTTTCTTGTATCCGTCGTTGATCCGCCCTGCCTGTTCTGTATGGTTTAAACTGTCCAGTACCTTCCTGCTGTCCAGAAAAAGCCTTATGTGGAGCCTGACCGCTTCTTCTACTGCTTTCTCAGTCTCCTTTTTATTCAGCCGCTTTTTTGTACAGCCTTTTTCCTTTAAATTCTGATATGTAGGACATACATACCTGAAATATGTCCTTGGCGGATTGAGTTTTGCCCCGCTGTTGTCCCGCCGGAGCTGCATGAGCTTCCCACAGTCCCTGCAGACCAGTATTCCTTTCAGCAGGTTCGGCTCTTTCGACAACTCACTATACATACCGTAACTGGCATGGTATTTCTCCCTATCTGCCTTCTTCATCCAGGCAACCTTTTCAAAAATCTCCCTCTCCACGATTGGTTCATGAATATTTCTTACATATACTCTTTCTTCTGCGGAAACCCTGTGTCTCTTTATGCCCTGGCACAATGATGTTTTTCGTATTCCCTGCTCCATGTCGCCTACATATACTGGATTTTCAAGGAGGGTGGACAGTGTGCTGACAGTCCATAATTCCGATCTCACTGTCTTTACCCGTCCTTTCATGTACTGATATTGTGACGGGGAGGGAGTGCCATCTTCATTCAGTTTCCTGACGATAGCTGTGAGACTCTCGCCGTCAGCCCTCCTGCGGAATATGTCCCTGACTGTCGCCCTCACTTCCCCATCAACGACAAGCTTTCCATGGTCTGCTGGGTCTTTCACATATCCATAAGGTGCAGATACCCCGATATATTTTCCCTGTTTCTGCCTGACATGAAGTGCGGAACCTATTTTTTGTGACAGGTCCTTTGCATAGATATCGTTGATCAGGTTTTTCAGGGGAACGATCAGTCCGTCCTCTGTAAGGTCCGAACTGCTGCTGTCATAACCGTCTGTCACTGCAATGAAACGGACATTGAAAAATGGAAATATCTTTTCGATGTAGTCGCCCGCCTCGAGATAATTCCTGCCGAGCCTAGAAAGATCCTTTACGACGATGCAGTCAATCTTTCCTGCCCTCATGTCCGCGATCATGCGGTTAAAGGAAGGACGGTCAAATACCGTTCCCGTGACTCCGTCGTCGAAATATTCGGATTCTGCCTGTAAATACGGCTTGTCCTTCACATATTCCCTGAGCAGACAAAGCTGGTTCTCTATCGTTGTTCCCGCGTCCCTGTTGTTTTCGTCCGCGGACAGCCTTGCATACAGCGCAGTGCGGTACACTTTAAGATTCGTATCTGCAGCTTCCGGTGTCTGTATCACGGCCTGTTTTCTGCTCTTTCTTGCCATCTACATCACCATCCCTTCCGCATATCTGCCATCATGATTACACGGGTTTATTTCCTCATGAAAGTTGAAAATGACTTCAATCCTCTTTTTATCATATACCCGCACCTGCTTTACCAGTGCAGCTACCACAGCGCGATCCAGTTCCGTTATGTTCTCATACTTTTTAAAGGTATCAATCCATTCCTGCCTGCTGCCCTTGTTATTTTTCAGCAGTTCCACCTCATTTTCGTAGGCGATGATTGCTTTCTCGGAAACAGCTGACTGGCTGGTATACTCCTCTTTCATCTGCATGTATTCCTGTTTTGTCAGGAGGCCATCCTTGAAATCTTCGTATAAATGCAGTTTCCGTGCATCTGTCCTGTCCTTTTTCTCCTTTTCCAGCCTGATCCGCTCCTCATATTTCTCAATGCCTGCCTGTTTCCACTGCAGCTCATCAAGCAACGCAGACGCATTCTGGATTCCCAGCATTTCAGCCACGTGGAGCTGTATGGATTTCAGCACCGCCTCCGTCAGGTCGGATTCACTGATCCGATGCGGGGAACACTCCTGCTTATTTTTCTTGTTGACAGAGCAGACATAATAGACATACTGCCTGCCATTTGCTGGAACAGTCTTTCGCACCATGCTCTCCATACAGTCGCCGCACACCAAAACGCCTGCAAGCGGATACACCCTGTCCCCTCCCGGGGTGCACCGTGTGTCCAGCCTTAAAAGCTCCTGTACAAGGTCAAAATCCTGCCTGCTAACGACTGCCTCATGGCTGTCCTCAATGCGCACCCACTGGCTTTCCGGCTTCATCACCCGCGTTTTTACCTTATAGTTGGGCGTTGTCTGTCTTCCCTGTATGAGTACACCTGTATAAAGTTCATTTTTCAGCACCCTTGTGACGGATACGGGATTCCACTCCGGTGTCTCGCCCATGTCAAACGAGGTTTTCAGGCGGATTCCGATGCTGTTCTTGTACGCAAGGGGTGGAAGGATTCCCTTTTCATTCAGCGCGTCCGCGATTGCCTGCTGGTTCATTCCAAGCAGCTTCATCCTGAAAATATCCTTCACGACGCCTGCTGCATATTCATCTACTACAATCTGGTTCTTATCCTCCGCCGACTTCTGGTAGCCATATGACACAAAGGCGCCAATATATTCCCCTCTTTTTCGCTTCACTTCCAGGTTGCTCCGTATTTTTATGGAAATATCCCTGCTGTATGCGTCATTAATCAGGTTCTTGAACGGAACCATCATTTCACTGCCGCCTGCATTGTTAAGACTGTCATACCCGTCCGTGACGGCAATGAACCGCACACCCATCATCGGGAATATTTTTTCAATATATCTTCCCGCCTCGATATAGTTCCTACCAAAGCGGGACAGATCCTTTACGATGACACAGTCCACGCTGCCGGACCTGATGTCATCCAACATCTGCTGGAAATTTGGACGGTTGAAGTCTACACCGCTGTAACCGTCGTCCACCCTGACGGAATGGACATGGATCTCCGGGTGCCTTCCCACATAGTCCATGATTAGATCTTTCTGGTTTGAGATACTGTTGCTCTCGGGCCTGCCGCCCACTGCAACATCGCCATCTTCCTTTGATAACCTTAAGTAGATGGCTGCCTGATATACTTTAGAATTGTCTGCCTTCATCCTGCACCGCTCCATTCTTATGATTTTCAAATTAAGATTGCCCAGTCTTAACCCAAGAACCAGAAGCCTGCACCGATGTCAGCCCTATTTTTTATGATTCTTAGATTAACACAGTTTTGGGGATTTTTCCACCCTTTTTGTATAAAAATATCAGGTTCACACCGCGAGGACTAATTCCTGAAACCGTTCTGTAAGGGTTGCGTCACCTGAATAACTTGATTTAACGATGATATTCCCTACCCTGTAACAATAGGGGTTTTTTACCTGCCGAATAAATTCTGTTTTCCGGTCGTCCCCCTCCAGCAATCTGTCTATGCTGAGCTTTGTGATATCCACAAGTTCCTCCGGGTGCACTGTCCTGATATCTACTGCCTTCATTTCTTCAACTGTCATGGTTATTTCAGCCTTTCCTTTTTAATGTCTGATGGACATTTCACCTGTTCCAATTTGTTGGGATAGAATGTATCTGAAACATTATCCCCTCATACAGAAAAACTTTCCTGTCTGTCCGAAAAACTTCCCTGTATCAGAAGATAATGCAGCATTAAATGCCGCACCAGCCTTCTGACAGCCTGAATATAATATATCAGGCCTTTTACATGCACACGGGCACCCAAAAGAAATATGTCAGCATAGGCTGACGGGTGCCCAGCGCACGGGTAGGGGAAAAGCTTTTCCCCTACCCGATTCCTGTCCATTCTCATGGCTCCCCGAACCGGGTAACATACACTGGGGAAGCTCCCCCTCGCTACGCTTTGGTCATTGCCCAATCATGGATTGCTCCATCCCTGACCGCATCCGCAGGCAGCCACTCCCGGAAAATGCTTTCGCTGAGATCCCGGCGCTGTTTTATCTCATTATCCCTAGCTGCCAGACCAGTAGGCACAATCCTCTGCTCTGTGTGAGACTTAGCGTTTCTCTGCAAAACAGCTTTTGCTGTGAGCAGTTAGAAACCCTTCCCACACTACCTTCACGGGCAACAATGTCTCCACTGCAGGTATGTCATCGCACGAAATGGGATTCTGCCACCCCTGCCCATCACCGACAGCCAGAGGCGAAAATAAAATCAGGTGTATGCGTGTCCTATTTATTTTTATGGCTCAACCGAGCCTATAAACATAATAGGACACAACGCCTGATTTTTTAACGGCATAGTCTGGAAAACAGCACGGCATTATATGGCAGGTGCATTTCTGCCAAAATCCATGTAGGATATATCTTCAAATACAAAAGATAAGAAGATTTTGATTATGAATGATTTACAGACATATGTAACCGACTATCTGGACTACTGCCAGAATCAAAAGAGGCTGGACTCAAAAACACTGCGGGCGTACAGGATTGACCTGTCCCAGTTCTGTAAGTAGACTCAGCCTGATGATGTTTTAGAAATTACTGTTCATAGGTTCAAGAACTATGCTATATCACTTCCTCCATCCATACCATTACTGATACCGACTTGTGGTTCACTACACTTGACGGTAAATATCCATAGCTACCCATATCGAGCAGTTGCGAAAAAATAGCTAAAGAATTTTTAAAGGCCAAAACCAAAAGAGTAAATATGTACAAAATGTACTACTAAAAGCAGATAAAATTGTGCTGTTTTACAATATCTTTCAAATAATATTTTCAGTATCATTTAATTCATTCGTTATTTTAACGGAACTGCTCGAAATGGGTAGCTAGACTTTCACCAGCTAGATTAATGCCATGATCGGCCCACATAAAAAAGATTATGACGTTTTCATAACATCACAATCTTTCTCATTTAAACCCCAGATTTCGAATTGAGATACTATATAGCTTTTCAAACATTGAATTTGTAACCGTTATTTAGTCTTGTTATCCAACGGTTTGGAACAAAGCTGTCATTTCATTATGACTCAGACAAGCTACAATTTATAACATATTATTGCTATATAAAATCAATATACGACTATGAATGAGCAAATCTAAAATGCTTACCAAATTTCCATTCACATCATAGCATAATGCACAAATAATGTGCACAATAAATGCATAATGCACATACAAACATTATTATGAATGTTTGTATTCCATCTGCTAAACAAGACAAAACTAATTTCTCTTGTACAATTTTCGGAATATGCTCAATCATAGTATACGAGTTAAATTATCAGCCGAATACCATCCTGTTCTCCAATACATTAGAGACAATCGGCATTTCCGGATACAGCCAGCTGTCATTCATACCGTTTGCAAGCAATTCATATGCAACCTTCTGCGGATTGCTTATCACAATCCTCTTTAAGAATTTGTGCGCATTCATATTATTCTCCAGGGCATCCGGATTCATGTTCATTTTTCTCATCTTATAATCATCAGATCCCTCATTATAAAAAGGAAATACTGTAAATACACCTTTTTGGGCCTTGATTCTCTCGGAATGATAGGACTGCACTGTCGCCAACGGCGGAAACTCCCTGTGTTCCAGGACATATCCATCTGAATATATCCTGCTGTACAGATAGAAAAACGGGTTAAAATTGTCCCCCCTCTTAATCATATATTTCAGCCGTGACCTGTCGCGAAGTATCTCATTGTTTATCTCGCTCAGGTTGAAAATACCATCCAGATGGTTTTCCCCATACTTTAGGAAATCATCTTCAGCAAATGCTTTCATGTTTTCATATGTTATGTCCAGTTCGGCATCACTCAGTTCAAGTTCCCCCAAAAGTTTTACAATTAAATTATCAGCTGCTTCCTTCTCCTTCTTCAGTTCATCCTTAAACATTTCATGGATTCTATTGTTTAACTCTACCGGATCCAGGACCCAGACACAGGGGGTGCATTTATTCCTGTCCGTATTTCTGTAACTTTTGTTATCCAGGAAGCACTCCATGGAAAACATCAGTGAATGGATACTTGATTCCGACCAGTCAAGCAGCCTCGTCCTCATTCCATGGTGCTGCATTGTCTCTAGCCACTCCGTCCTTGAATCAGGAATTTTGTCAAAATAATGATAATTCTTGGCTATATAGTGCTGCGCACATATATCCTCATCATAATGAGCCTGTGAATAATTGCTGACATTCCCACGCCTGTCCACAACGACGCCCGACCTATGTAGCGTAGTCACCAGTGAGTGGGCTATGTCTGACATTCCCCTGAACCACAGCACAGGGACGAAATCATTCTTTTGGCCTTTTCCTTTATTCATGGCTATCTGCCCGATCCTGTCCATATAACCGCCAAGACTGTCAACTACATATGTCTCTATCTTCATTATTTCCCCCACTCTCTGCATACTGGAATTTGTAGCTATAAAACATTTTTAGCAGAAATTCGATCCCTTCCCTGTTCAGGCTGCCTTCTGTCACTTTTCCAGTCTCATACAGCCGTTCCAAGTAATCCGCAATCTTATGGTGCAGCCTGTCAAGCTGCGCCATATTGAAATCGACTGTCATTTTTTCCCTGAACTCACTTAACACACTCCGCGCTATATCATAATCTTGCTTTAAGAATAACTTCCTGCATAACTGTGGATATCTGGCATCTCCATATAACTGTTCTATATATTGCTCGCCCTCATTAATTAGTGCCCTGCATACCAACAGCATCTTATCGATTTTTATATACAAATCGTTTTTGTATTCATACTGCTTTTCCATGTCATGCCGGAAATCTTCAAGCCTGTTTTTGCATTCGACGATTCGGATATCAGACTCATTGTCGTACTTCCCTAATTCCTCCCCTATGCTCAGGGCTATTTTATGAAACTCCTCATACTTTTCTGGCAGATATTCCCTGATCTCGGTTCCTACTCGGTCTAATACATCCAAACAGATTGTATTATACTTTTTCAGTACCTGTTCTGACTCAAGATCCTTATCCGGAATCCCTATGGTCAGAATCACAGTGATAATTCTTTCCATTGTATCCAGATTGATGGTCAGGTCCGTCCTCCACATATTTGTCACGATTACATTGAGGTACGCAAACGGGCTTAACCCCATCACACAGCACATAAATATATCCGATGTAATCTCCCTGTATGTCGAAATACTCCGCGATGGCGTCTCAAGATCCCCTTCTTCGAGCTTCGCCTGTTTCATCACATCAAGAAACCTGTCCCTGTTCTTCTCAAAGACCTTCGTATCTTCCATTAACCCCGCATCTAACCCAAGATACCTCCCTGAAAGCGCCCACATCCTATAATCATTAGCAGATATTTCTTCTCCAATCCTGCCTGCATACTCTATTGTTCTCTCCTGCCAGATATCGGCCAGTCTCTTGTGCAGCCGAACGATAAATTCCTGTGCATTTATATCGATATCGTTTCGGTCTTCAACCGCTAACTGTTTTAACAAATCTTCCATATACAGATAAATGACTGCTCTATCTTCTCCTTGCTCAGCGACTTCCTTCAGATACTCTTCAGCCACTTTTGTAATGTCCCGCAGACATGATTCTTTAGACTCTTTTGAATGTATTACTTTATAAAACTTTTTTATTGTTCCGATACTGCTTACATCAACATTCTCCCATTCATTCACCTGCCTGATAAAGAGTTGTACATACTTATCCAATTTGGATATATAACAAAAATGATCGAAAAAATGAAGCAGGTTAACATTGAGCTGTACCCTGAGACAATCCAGCGGCGAATCCATGTCGATGCCATATTCCGGGCTTGTCAGAATTTCCCTGATCGTGTTTGACAGCTCCTGCTGCAATATCGTCTCAACTGGCGGATATGTAATGACCTCACCGGTCTCGGTCTGTAATCTTGCAAGAATCTTTCCGGTGATTACTTCGGCACACTCCACCGCAAAAAGCTGCAGCAGGATTTTGTTTCTATCTTCACGGCTCTCATATCTGAACTGGTGTGCGATTTCATGGCATAACATCGCCATTGCCATTGGAATGTCTTCCAATTCCATCATCGAAGGACTGTTAATGATCAGCAGCTTCTTACTCTTCTCTGTCGTTTTCTTTGTAAGATTAAATATCTTGTCATCGGGAAACAATGCCTCAACCGTAATATCAAATTCACAGATATTCGGTACGACTATGGGCAGGAAGCTTATATTATTACTCATGCAGACACTATTTGCCACATAAAACCTGACAAACTCTTTCAGGTATTCACTATATCCGATCAGTATTTTTTCCATACCCATATCTGACTCGATATTGTAGTTCGGTGTCTGGAGAGACTGAAGGTTATTATTTCGCACATATTCCATATATGTATTGATCGAATAGACAGCCTTTCCCAGATACTGCACGATCAGTTCTCCAAGCAGGCTGTCCCCGTTTTCTCTTTCCTGCTGATACATATCCTTGTATGCGCCAAGGGAATCCAGCACGGCCTCCAGCAGCTGCTCCATTCCACCCGCATAGATCCGTGTATCCGACTGTTCATTCAGCACACTGCAGAAATCTATCTGCCTTTTTAGCAGTTCAAAGTATTGCCTCAGACTTTTATGCTCCCGGTATATAACAGCATACTTCTTTTCCATGTCGCCATGTTTCTGCCGCAACTCCCTGATGAAATTCTGATTTAAGATATACAGTTCCTCATCGTATTTATCATCCAGCACCAACTGGCTTGCAGCGTCCGCATCATTTATCTTGACATCTATTCCACGCATAAGATATCTTTCATTGACATAGGACAAATACTTCTTGTCTATCAGGTCTGTCAAATAATTGACAATGCCCTCTTTCTGACCCTTCTCCCCGGCACTGCTACTCGCATTCCCGGAAACCTTATCATACAGCTGCACAAATTCCTGTTCGGAGAGCTCTGCTGAAATATCATATCTGCCATTCAGCCTGTCAATTCCTTCAATATTTTCGTTTCCCGGACATTCCGCCCAATACTTCCATGAGTAGCATCCCCTCAGTACGAATTTTCCAATATCCCTGTTTTCCACCAGCCTTATAGAATCATTTTCCCATCCATCTATGTCCTCCTCCATGGCTAACAATGTGTATGTTTTATACACTGCCCATCTCTTCTTTGATATTCTGCTTCTTAAATAGGTGGAAATTCCAAAAGATAACTCCGGAGTACGACTTTTTATGACTATCGTGAAATCGCCCGCTGACAGGGCATAGTAGATTCTGTATACAAATTCCTGATTCTGGTAAGAACGCCGAAAACATTCCACTGTGTCATATAGATCATTGAGAAATGAATCAAGCATACCTTGATGTTCCGTGCCACACCACACGTCCATTTTATCTTTAAGTCGCCTTAATATCTCCGGTGCAATATATACCTGTATTACACTCAGAAATTTGAAAACACTGCCATTCTCAAAGGGATCACCTCTTTTAAGGTCCTGCCGGCCGTTTTCGTATTTATCATATATATAGTTGCTAAAGTATAATGGGTATCTTTGGACGGCTGTCTCCTGACTGTAATCTGTCAATGCCGTATCCTCACTCATCCATTGGCTAAGCGGCATGTCTAATGGGTACTTCTTTGCTATGAGTAAGTCGAAATAGTCTGTAGTAAAAAACCTTTCTTCCATCCTCTTTTCCGATGCCTTATCACGCTGTGCAAGCTTATCTTTCCTGACCAACGTCATCACCCTAATCTCTTCCTGCATATCATGACCTCACTTGTGTTGTATTCTTTTGTCTATTAAGTGAAATAGAGAACCTGTAACCAGATTCCCTATTTACAGATTAATATTTACGTGCCTTTCTTAGCCTCTTTACTTCATTTAAACTTATCTTACTGTTATTTGCAATGCAATGCACAACTGCGTCTGAAAGCGAGCCGCTAACCCGCTTTGATCCTTTTGACCCATGTGCCGCAAAAGAATCTATTGTCCGTTGTCTTGTCGTATTTCTTAAACTCATGTTATATCCTCCTAATTTAGGCTACTTAGAACCATTATAATATCACCTTAATTTTAAAAAACTATTCATGCGTTGTCAAGAAAAAGTTATAAAAATGCCTTCTATGATTTGCCAATCAAAAGGGTCAGGTACCACATTATATGGTATATAGTATAAATAATTAACAACTATATATTGTATGCTTTAGGACTTTTGACTGGTGAATCATCTATAGAATTATATTAAATTTTTCTAATAATTATAACACAAAAGCGGAACTAATTACGTAATAGGTCAACACCCAAAGCATAAAATAATTCCTCATCTTTTTTGGAC
>JAIEDW010000457.1 GCA_029067805.1 Lachnospiraceae bacterium | reverse complement strand
GCTTTACGGAGATAATAACAGAATAAAACAGGTGATCATCAACCTTGCAAACAATGCCGCCAAATTTACAAGACAGGGAAAGGTGACATTGAAGTTTGACTATAGGGAAAGAAATGACGAGTATATCGATTTTATTTTCAGCGTTGAGGATACGGGAATCGGTATCAAAGAGCAGGATCTCGATAAAATTTTCAAATCGTTCCAACAGGTGGACAGTAAGCGAAACCGAAATATTGAAGGTACCGGACTCGGACTTGCGATATGCCAGCAGCTTGTGTCGCTTATGAACGGATTTATTTCTGTGGAGAGTGAATACGAAAAAGGTTCCTGCTTTACGTTTGAAATACCGATTAAGGTCGTAAATGCCGAACCTTCGCTTGCGCTGAATAATGCGGAACCGTCACCGGCGTTTGGCGTTCTTGAGAATCCCTATTCCGACAAACAGCTTGCATTGGATATGGAGAATCTTGGAATACCATACACGCGGATTGACAATATCAAGGATATTCAGGCGGTAAAAAACAGCATTCTGCCTGTTATGGATAAAAAGCCGTACTTATTTATAGATAAATCGGCAATGGAGGAAGAGCTGTTTGAATTTATCAAAGAGAATCCGAATCTTACCGTGGTATCCATTACCTCGTACAGTTACTCGGCGGAAAGCGAACTGCCGAATATTATGCATGTAAAGAAACCGATATCCGCGATGATGGTAGCCGCGATCTACAATCATGAAGAATATATCGACGAGCAGGGCGGAGATGATATTTATGATTTCATAGCGGAAACGGCGAAAATCCTCATTGTTGATGATAATGCGGTTAATCTGACAGTTGCGGAAGGACTTTTGGAGCCGCTTGGAATGGACATTGATACGGCGACAGGTGGAAAGGAAGCCATTGACAAAATATCGCAGACATCCTATGATCTGATTCTCATGGACCATATGATGCCGGAAATTGACGGCGTGGAAACAACGCACATTATCAGACGCTTCTACAGAGAATACGACAGCGTTCCCATTATCGCATTGACCGCAAATGCGGTGGGCGGTGCAAAGGATATGTTTATTCAGGAAGGAATGAACGACTTTATCGCAAAGCCGATAGAGGTACATGTACTTGTAAGTAAGATTAGGCAGTGGCTGCCAAAGGATAAGATTACAAAGCGTTCCGGAGGCGTAAACCGCACCAAAAGCGAAATCCCGCGGATTGAGGGAATTGATGCGGCGGCAGCAATCGATATGCTCGGAACGGAAAAAATATTCTGGGCGGTTTTAAAGGATTACTGCAGAATTATTCCGCAGAAATTGGAACTCATCAGGGAATATTATGATACGGAAAATTGGAAAAATTATACGATAGAGGTTCACGCGTTGAAAAGTTCTTCAAGACAGATTGGCGCAAAGGAGCTTGCGAAAAAGGCAGAGATGCTTGAAGCTGCGGGAAATGAGCTTGATATCGAAATCATTAAGACCCACACACAAAAAGCGCTTGAAGAATATGAGCATTACTATGAAATTCTGAAACCGTATTTTGAAGACGAAAAGAACGAGGCAACAGAGGAATTGACGGACGACGTTTTATATCATGTGTTTGAACAGGTTGAAAATGCGATTGAGGAACTTGACACGGATATGCTTGGTGAGGCAATCCATGAGTTGGATATCTATAAGCTCAATGAGCAGGATCATGAATATTACGATCAAATGGTGGAGGCCGCCGAGAATATGGACGCATATGCGTGTGAGGACATTATGAATGAGTGGAAAGAAAAGCTTTCCGAAGGATAGAACAAAATGCAGAAAAAGAGATTATGGTCATGCATCTTGTCTGTGATACTGTGTACGCTGACGCTGACAGGCTGCACGGGCAGCGTATCCGATAAAGATACAGGAGCGGCGAAGAAAAGCATTGTTTGTACAACCTTTCCGTCGTATGACTGGACGCGGGAAATTTTGGGGGCGCATTTGGAGGAATTTGAGCTGACGCTTTTGCTTGACAAGGGAGGAGATATCCACAGCTATCAGCCAACCGCAAAAAATATTGCAACCATTGCATCGGCAGATTTGTTTGTGTATGTTGGCGGCGAGTCGGACGAATGGGTTGCGGAAGTCTTACGAAACACAGGGAAACAGGACATGCTCATGGTGAATCTGATGGAAGCGCTTGGCGATGCTGTAAAGGAGGAAGAAGCGGTTGAAGGAATGCGGGAGCATCATCACGGCGATGCGGTTGAAGAAGCGGAGTATGACGAGCATGTATGGCTTTCGTTAAAGAATGCGCAGATTCTGACACAGGCGCTTTCCGACAATATCAAGCAGTTAGATGAGGCGAACTCGAAAGATTATGCCGAGAACGAAGAAGCCTATGTGGAGCAGTTGAAAGTGCTTGATAAGGAATATGCCGATGCGGTAAGCGCGTCGGATAAAACGACGCTCCTGTTTGGCGACCGCTTTCCGTTCCGCTATCTGACGGACGATTACGGGCTGGATTATTACGCGGCATTTACAGGATGCAGCACGGAAACTGATGCAAGTTTTGAAACAATTACGTTCTTATCGGGAAAGGCGGATGAACTGGGGCTTGGCGTGATCTTGACAATTGAAAATTCTGACAGGAGAATCGCTGAGGTGATAAAGCAGAATACGCGTGACCAAAATCAGGAGATTCTTATCCTAAATTCTTTGCAGTCCGTGACGGCAAAAGATATTGACAACGGATTTACGTATCTAAAAGCGATGCGGGATAATCTTGAGGTTTTAAAAAAGACGCTTCAATAAATAAAAAGGAGGTTCCGCGATAGGCGAAACCTCTTTCGATTCTTCAAAGATTAAGGTCTTAATCCCATACCGCCTTCCAAGGTAAGTGTTTCACCTGTCAGATACTTAAAGTCGGTAGAGGCAAGCTGTACGCAGACGCGTCCGATTTCCAATTCCGAATCGCCGTAATGACCTGCGGGCGGCATCTTGACATTTTCTTTGAATGCTTCGGGATATGCATTTTCGAACTGCTCCAACTGTGCAGTCCATGCCAGCGGACAGATGACATTGACATTGATGCCGTCCTTTGCCCACTCGGTAGCGGCAACACGGGTCAGACCGCGAATGCCTTCCTTTGCCGCGGCATATGCGCACTGTCCGAAGTTTCCGAACAAGCCCGCGCCCGACGCGAAATTGATGACTGTGCCTTTTGATTTTACCAGATACGGATAACATGCTTTCATATAATAAAATGCGGCATATAATCCGGAATAAAGCGCAAGATCAAACTGCTCTGTTGTATGCTCTGCCAAAGTCACACCCGAGGCAGATGCCTGTGCGTTGTTGATCAAAACGTCAATTCCCCCGAACGTGTCAACCGTCTGCTTGATCACGTTTGCGACAACCGCTTCGTTGTCGGCCCCCGCGTTTACGTCTGCCTGTATGGTCAGAACTTTGATTCCGTAAAGGCGTTCCAATTCTTCCTTGGCGTCCTCAAGTTTTTTAACGTTTCTGCCCGTGATCACAAGATTTACGCCCTCTTTTGCGTATGCTGTAGCGATACCGTAGCCGATAGAGCCGCATCTGCCATCACTTAAGACCGCTCTGCCCGCGCCTGTGATAATTGCTGTTTTTCCTGTCAAGAATCCCATAGTAATCCGTCCTCCTTCATATAATAATGATGTATATAGTATAACCTATTCTTCCAAAAAAAGATAGTTATTTTTTTGTCAATCGGTAAGCAACCAGTATTTTGAAACAGTGAAAAAACGCAAATTTCAAAAAAACTATAAAGTAAATGAAAAAACAACCGATAAAATAATTATAAAAGCAAAAACAAACAGGTGAAATTTGCTTTTATGCATGTTCAATGTGAGGAAGGAGGGGTTTTTATGCGTATCGATGCATACAACCAAATACAGCAGATTTATGGGACAAAAAAGGTAGGAAAAGCAAATGAAAAGGCAGCAGTATCCTCATCTTTCCGTGATCAGTTAATTCTGTCATCAACCGCGAAGGACACTACCGTGGCAAAACAGGCAGTTGCAAATGCGCCCGATGTGCGGGAGGACTTGGTAAACTCTGTTAAGCAGCGGATTGACAATGGCACTTATGAAGTAGACGTTAATGATTTCGCCGGAAAACTTTTGGAGAAATATAACGGACTCTTTTAAATGAGGTAAACAATCAGTGGCTAGTTTATTAGAAAACTTGATTGATGTGCTCGACAAGGAACATTTTGAGTATGAAAAACTCTTGATCCTTGCCGAGAAGAAAACGTCCGCAGTCGTCAAAGGCGATGTGGATAGCCTGTCAAAAATCACGGAGGATGAACAGGAGATCGTAGGCAGAATCCAGACAATGGAGAAGCAAAGAACAAAGGTTCTGGCTGATGTTGCCAACGTAGTAAACAGGGATGTTGAAACATTAAAGTTAATAGACCTGATTCAGATGCTCGCGAAAGTTCCCGACCAGCAGGAAAAACTGCGGGATGTACAGGAACGATTGGAGAAGACCACAGAACAGATTAGGATGCAAAATGAGAAAAATCAACTTCTATTGCAGGAAAAGCTTGATATGGTCGAGTTCAATCTGAGTATGATACGAGCAATGAAGTCTGCGCCGGAAACAGCCAATTATTCAAAAGATGCATATACGAACGGTGAAGTGCTTGGTATCTTTCATGGTGGTTTCGACGCAAAACAATAACGACGAAACACGAGGTGAGATACCATGTCTTTATTTGGATCATTATATATAGGAGATAGCGGACTCAGAACATCACAGAATGCGTTGCATACCGTGGCGCACAATCTGTCCAATATCAGTACAAAAGGTTATGTCCGCCAACAGGTGGCAAATACCGATACCCAATATTCCAGTGTCGGAAATACTGCGGCGGGACGCAAAATGTTGTCCGGGTTCGGCGCAACATATGCCGAGTGCCGTCATGTCAGAGATGCGTTTCTCGACGCGACCTATCGTCATGAAAACGGCAGACTGGAATACTATAACAAATCATATGATGTAATGGCGCAGATCGAGGACATTCTGGGAGAACTCGATGCAGCAGCGTTTAAAGGTTCCCTGGAGGGGCTTTGGACCGCGATGCAGCAGATTTCAACCTCGCCCAACGACGTTACAAACATCTCGCTGCTTGTATCCAAGGCGGCTCAATTTGCTGAAAACGCGACAGCGGTATACGGCTCCTTTGTGGAATATCAGGATAACTTAAACAGACAGGTTATCAATTCCGTAAAAGAGATCAACAAAATCGGTCAGCAGATTCACGAACTGAACAAACAAATTGTAAAAATAGAATCCGGAGATATCGAGAGCGCGAACGATTTGCGTGATAAGCGCGATCTGCTTTTGGATCAGCTCTCCGGTTACGGAAATATAACGTTTCAGGAACACAGCACAGGCGCCGTGACCGTGCAGTTTAACCACAATGACTTCGTTACGATGAGTCAGTCTTATGACATGGAACTGCTCGTGGATGAGGATACCGGTTATGTCACGCCTTACTGGAAACAAAATGTTGTCTACAAAGAGAATATTTATGGCGTTAAAGAGGCGGATTATGATTCGGCGCGTGTGTTTGACGTGACGGAAGATATTTCTTCCAAGAGAGATACCGACGTCGGATCCTTGAGAGCGCTGCTTCTTGCAAGAGGCGACCATGCGGCGACTTACGTTGATCTGGAAACCGGCATGTGTAATCAAAGAAAACTCGACTCGCTCGACATCAAGCCATCGCAGTATGATGAGGAGCAGGGACTGAAATATTATGATAAATATATTAAAAATTCCTGCATGATGAATATTGAAGCGGAATTTGACAACATCGTGCATCAGGTTGTGACGCTGATCAATCAGACGCTCGCGGAAGCGGCGGCGAAGAACCCGGCAAGCGGATATCTTTTGAATGCGGATGGCACGCCGATGCAGATGTTTTTAAAGAATGAAACACCCGCTTATGAAAAGGTGTCGCTCACTGACGAGGAAATACAGGATTTGAAAGCACAGGGTGCGCATCTGGTACAGATTTATGACGAGAACGGTCATCCGCTGACAAATACATTCTGGAAGTATATTGAGGAAGATCCGGAAACACCGTTTTCGCTCTACAGTTGCGAAAATATCCGGATTAATGAGAAGCTGGTTCAGGTACCGTCGCTTCTTGGCTTTAAGACGGAAGACGAATCGGTCGACTATCGGACGATTGGCGAGATGCTTGTAAATACTTTTCAGAATACGCCGATTTATCTCAATCCGAATGCGACAGCGCCGAGCACCATCGAGAGCTGCTATACGGATCTTATGTCGCAGGTGGCAAACTCAGGATTTGTTTTCTATGAACTTGCCGATTTCGAGCGGCTTGAGGTTGAGAGCGCGGACAACGAAAGACAGACAGTGATCGGGGTTTCTTCAGACGACGAGCTGGAGCATATGATCATGTATCAGAATGCTTACAACGCGGCAAGCAGATATATCAATGTCATTAATTCCATGCTTGATACGCTGTTAAGTATGGCGAGCTAAGGGATAGGAATGGAGGAAACGTAGATGGCATCTACATTTATGGGCTTGAATATTTCATATACGGGATTGGTTGCGTCCAACGCGGGATTAAACGCGACCGCAAATAATATTGCCAATATCGATACAAAAGGATTTTCCAGACAGGAAGTGAAGCAGACAGCGGCAGAGGCGATGCGCTGTTTCCAGAACTACGGCTGTATCGGCGCGGGCGTCGACACACTCGGCGTAGAGCGAATCCGCGATCTGTTTTATGATGAGAAATATTGGGCAAACAATTCAAAACTCGGAGAAGCCGACAAGAAACAATATTATTGTTCGATCATTGAGGATTATTTAAGGGATCAGAGAGGCACAGACGAGGTAAAGGGCTTTACCACGATGTTCAGTGAGTATTGGTCAAAAATATCTTCCCTTGCAGCAAACACAAGTGAGGATAACTTTGCGCTGGATTTTATTGGTGCGGGAGCAAATTTATGTGAATATTTTAACATTCTATACAACAATTTCCAGAAGATGCAGAAAGATGTCAACGACGAAATTAAGATTGACATCAATCAGGTTAACAGCTATGCACAGCAGATCGCAACATTAAATAAACAGATTAATACCATTGAAATTGGCGGAAACACGATTGCGAACGAGCTTCGCGACAAGAGAGATCTGGTCATCGACCAGCTTTCCGCACTGATTGATGTTGAGTGTACGGAAACAGAGATTTTTGATGCGCACGGCAATTCTATCGGCGCGCATAAGTATGTCGTAAAAATCTGCGGCGGCCAGACGCTTGTGAACGATTACAATTACAGACAGCTTGAGTGTATCCCGAGAACGACCTGGCAGAAAGTCAATCAGAACGACGCGGACGGACTCTATGATGTCGTATGGACAGACACCAAACAGGAATTGGGCGTCAGCGGCAAACGTTCCGGTGGTGAGCTCAAGGGGCTGTTTGAGATGCGCGATGGAAACAATTACGAAGCGTTCAGCGGAAAAGTGACGGCGGTCAGCAACCTGGAAAAGACCGTACGCGTTAAGGTAGGCGATGATTACCTGCAGAATATGTCAAAATCAACCATTCCGCTGACGGATGGACGTATTATGATTGGTGGGGAATACTATTATTACACGGATTACGATTTTGAAGTGGACGAAACAGGCGCTTGCTACTATACGTTCCACATGTCCGAGGATAAATCGAGAAATCCGATGATGCCAACGCCAAATGCGATCAATCAGAGCGTTAAGATCGGCGAAAAGATAAATTATCAAGGAATCCCGTATTATCTGGAACAGATGAACGAGTGGGTACGTGACTATGCGCATACCTTTAATTCCATATATAACGTTGAGGGCGCGACCGATTACTACGGAAATGTGACAAGCATTGCGGATACAACGGATGATTGTACATTGATAGAGCATTTCCACGGAAAGGCGACAAACAGTGGAGCTTTCTATACCGGTACAGACGCGAGAGATAATTCGCAGTACGCGATGGATGTGGAGGTCGGCGCAAAGTCTTACAATTCCGCATCGCAGACAGGATACTTTAATCTTACGGCGGGAAACTTTAATGTGTCAAAAGAGTTGGAGAACGACCCGAGAAAGCTTCATACCCATACAGGTGAAACGGACGGCGAATCAAAATATGACATTATTGAGAGTCTGGTCGATCTGTCAACGAATATAGACAAGATGAAATTCAGAGGATGCAGCGCGGAAAGCTTTTTGAACTGTATGCTTGGTGACTCGGGACTGAACGCGCAGAGCGCCAACAGCTTCCAGAATATCTACGACAGCATTCGCGAGACGATTGCAAATAACCGTTATTCAATCAGCGGCGTTGACAAGGATGAGGAAGCGGCAAACTTGATCAAATATCAGAATGCGTATAGTCTTGCAAGTAAAATGATATCTGTACTGAATGATTGCTACGACAGGCTGATTAACGGAACCGGAGTATAGTATGAAGAGATTTTCTAAGGCATCTGAAGGACGCTGCCTAAGAAAATCTAAAACTTCATACAGCAAATTTGTGCAAAGGCACAAATTCGCATGAAAGAAGAGCAAATGGAGGAATAGACGATATGGCGATGCGAATTACCACAAAAATGATACAGAACACATCGATCAGAAATTTGAACATGAATAAGGAGCGTCAGGAGAAGCTTACCAATCAGATGGCGACGGGAAAGAAGATCACGCGTCCGTCCGATGATCCGGTAACGGCAATCCGCGCATTGAAATTAAATGCATCGCTCGATAAGATCGACCAGTATTATGAAAGAAATTCCGAGGACGCGAAAAGCTGGCTCGAATTGACGGACAAAGCGATTGATATGGTGGTTAAGATTCTTGGTGATGATACGGGAATCAATTATAAGCTTAATGAGATAGCCAATACCTATCTTGAAAAAACCGATGAACAGGCGATTGTCACGGAACTTGTCAGTCTTGTGAATGAGTATTATTCGGTCGGAAATGCCGACAGTGCGGGCAGGACATTGTTTACGGGATACAGAACAGATCTTCCGCTTGCGTTCAAGGAGGCGAAGACCGAAAATTATAAGATTACGGAACAGCGCACCAAGCTGAATATGGATACAATGACCTATGTGGCGACGGGGTGCTTAAAAGAGTTGAATGAAGGAAACTTTAATTCGACAGATGATGACGGCAATCCTCGTATGAGTACGACAGAGTATGATGTGTCTACCAATGAAATCTATCGTTTCCGTCTTGCGTATAGTAATACGGATAAAGTGAAAGAGAAGAAGGAGCAGGTAACCGTAGGCGGAAGACCGCAGTTTGACCTCGATGGCAGTCCGATTATGCAAACGGTAACGGATCCGAACGACCCGACAAGACCGATTTATGAGCCGGATGTCAAATTCGAGTTCGGAAACTTCAAGAGCGAATTCGGCACGACTGTATACAGCATTAATGCGGTATATGACAACGCTGGAAATAAGCGTTCGAAAGATATTCAGTTTTTTGATGATGCGACTGAGGAGGCATACATGGCAGCCGTAAAGGATCCCGATGCGGTTGTATATATTGCAAGCACAGGGGAACTGCTTCTCGGCGATAATGTGAAGCAGACCGTAGCGGAACTTGATTCGGATGTTGAGGTTCGCCTTAGCTATGAAAAGTCGGAGTGGAAGAAAAACGATCTTGATCCGATACATTATTTCTATACAGAGCGCAAGCACCCGACACAGGATCGTCAGTTAATCTACAACGAGCATTTTCTGGAGGATCCGACGGCGAACGGAAAGCAGATTATCGAGTACGATATCGGAAATAATCAGACAATTCGTGTTAATACGACAGCCGATGAGATTTTTACACACGATCTCGGCAGAGATATCTATGAACTTCAGGATATGGCAAACGAGAAGAGCATCATTTTCACAAATTTGGAAAAAATAAAGTCCATGATTGAATCCGGAGATTACATAGAGGATGACCTTGCCCGTCTGGAATTGCAGAAAGCAGCGCTTGAAAAAGCGAATACTTTTATAAACGATAAGCTGAAACTCCGTATGGGAGAGCTTATAACATGCGCCAAGGGATATCTTGAACAGGTAAATATCGCAAGTGTAAGTTGTGGATCAAGAGGTAATCGCTTGAAATTGATTCAGAATCGTCTGGGTACCCAGCAGGAGAACTATGAGGAGCTTGTCAGCCGAAATGAGGACGCCAATTATGCAGATCTTGCAACGCAGCTTGCGAGCGTCAAGACAAGCTATGACGCGGCGCTCTCATCAATCAGCTATGTATTGCAGACTTCTCTGCTTGACTATATCCGATAAAAATATCAAACGACTAAAGTCGCTTGATATCACATAAAATACAAATGTAAGTTGTAACTACAGGAAGTATTGCAGTGCATTGACAGCGTGGAGGATTAATATGGTAGAAGTAAATACAAATGCATTTGGAAAAATTGCAATCGAGGATGATAAAATTATTTATTTTGAACATGGGATTCTGGGCTTTCCCGATTTGAAACGATTTACCTTGATCTTTAATATCGAAAAAGGTGAGGAGTCGAGCATTAGAT
>JAIEDW010000456.1 GCA_029067805.1 Lachnospiraceae bacterium | reverse complement strand
GAAGGGTACGCGCACCATATTGATGATCGCCCATCGCCCAAGCTCTATTGCGGCAGCCGATTTTGTTATTCGAATGGGCAGTGCGAATTAACGAAGCAAATTCAAAAATCTTTTCCGAAAAAATCTTTTCTCTTCGATTGCCTTGACCGTTGTTTATGAAAGTGTTATTATTTTAACGAGAAAAATTTTAGATTTATCAATAAACGAGGGATTTCGATTGCAAGAATGGAGGATTTCAAATGAGTAAAGGTTTTCAAGATTTACTGAAAAAAGTTTACGAGTGCGACCGCAAGACAGTTGCCGTTGCCGTTGCAGAAGACGAGCCGGTATTGGAGGCTGTACAGGCTGCAAAAGAAAAAGGTATTGCTGACGCAATTTTAGTCGGTGAGGAAGCAAAAATCAGAGAAATTGCTGCCAATATGAATATGGATCTGACAGGCTTTGAGATTATCAACGAGCCGGATCATGTACAGGCGGCGCTTACGGCTGTCAAGCTTGTTCATGACGGCAAGGCTGATATGTACATGAAGGGACTGATTGACACAAAGAACTTCTTAAAGAGCGTTTTAGACAAAGAAGTCGGACTTCGTACCGGCAGAGCACTCTCCCATGTATGCGTGTTTGAGATTAAGGGCATTGACCGTCTTTTGTTCTTATCGGACGTTGCATTTATGACATATCCGGAATTGGAAGACAAGGTTGCTATTATTAACAATACGGTTGAGGTCTGCCACGCTTGCGGTATTGCAAATCCGAAGGTTGCTCCGGTTGCCGCTGTTGAGGTTGTAAATCCTAAGATGCCTTGTACGGTTGATGCTGACGAGCTTGCAAAGATGAATGCAGAAGGCAAAATCACAGGCTGCGTGATTGACGGACCGCTTTCTATGGATATGGCAATTGACAGCGCTGCTGCTGCACACAAGGGCGGCACGGACAGAAAGATTGCAGGCGATGCAGATGTCATTCTGTTCCCGGATATCCATGCAGGAAATCTTGTATACAAGGTGCTGACGCATCTGTGCGATGTTAAGAACGGTAACATCTTAACGGGTACTGCTGCACCGGTTATCCTGACATCACGTTCTGATTCATTTGAAGCAAAACTTAATTCCATCGCACTTGCTGCAGTTGTTGCAGAGGCGATGAAAAAGTCGAAATAAAGGGAGGAACTACATTATGTCAATCAAAAGTCTGATTATCAATCCGGGCTCTACTTCAACAAAAATCGGTGTTTTCGAGGATGAAAATTTATTATTTGAGGAAACATTAAGACATTCTACGGAAGAGATTTCCCAGTATGCCACGATTGTAGATCAAAAGGATTTTAGAAAAAAAATCATCACGGACTTATTAACAGAAAAGAATTTCGATATCAAGTCACTCAATGTCGTAGTCGGACGCGGCGGTATGTTAAAGCCGATTTCGGGCGGTACATACGCAGTAACGGACGCACTGCTTGCCGACTTAAAGGTTGGTGTACAAGGACAGCACGCTTCTAACCTTGGCGGTATTCTTGCAAAGGAAATCGCGGATTCTGTTGGCGTTCCTTCTTACATCGTTGACCCTGTTGTGGTTGACGAGCTGATGCCGATTGCAAGATATTCCGGCGTTCCGGAACTTCCGCGCGGCAGTATTTTCCATGCACTGAATCAGAAGGCAGTTGCAAAACGATATGCCAATGAAATCGGTAAGCCTTACGAGTCACTGCGTTTAATCGTGGTACATATGGGCGGCGGTGTTTCTGTCGGTGCACATGAAAACGGCAAAGTTATCGACGTATTCAGCGCATTTGACGGCGACGGTGCATTCTCTCCCGAGCGTGCCGGCGGTGTTCCTTGCGCAGCACTCGTGAAAATGTGCTTTTCCGGAAAATATACCGAGAAGGAAGTATACAGCAAGCTGATCGGAAAAGGTGGATTTAACGCTTATCTTGGCACAAACGATATGCGCGAGGTATCAAAGCTTGCCGAGGAAGGCAATCAGACAGCCGCTGAGGCTAAAGAAGCATTCCTTCTTCAAGTTTCGAAGGATATCGGCTCTATGGCGTGTGTCTTGAACGGAAAAGTTGACCAGATTATCGTGACGGGCGGTATCGCGTATGCGGCTGACGTAGTCGCTACACTTAAGGAAAGAGCAGAATGGATCGCTCCGTTTACCGTATATCCCGGCGAAGATGAACTTCTTGCACTTGCTCAGGGTGCGCTGCGCGTGATGAACGGTGAAGAAAAAGCATTGGAATATTAATTACTTGGTAAAAAGAACCCTGCGGTTATGAACAGACAATACCGCAGGGATTTTTTATGCAAAATCATCCTACTCCATAGAATTCATTTTCAACGCAAGATAGAGA
>JAIEDW010000455.1 GCA_029067805.1 Lachnospiraceae bacterium | reverse complement strand
ACGGAATTTTGACTTCTCTTGCGACCAATTATAATAGAAGAAATAAGAATGTACGTTTGTACGAGCTTGGGAATATTTATATTCCAAAGAGTATTCCCGTAGTGGATTATGTTGATGAGAGAATGCAGTTTACGCTTGGAATGTACGGAGACGGTGATTTCTTCACGATGAAAGGCGTGGTGGAGGAGTTTTTGGAGAGCATTGGCATGAAGGAGAAAGTCACATACGATCCGAACGCCGAGAAGCCGTTTCTTCATCCGGGACGCCAGGCGCTCATTCAGTATCGGGATAAGGTGATTGGTTATCTCGGAGAAATGCATCCGGAAGTGACGGACAATTATGATATCGACACGAAGGTTTACGTTGCCGTGCTTGACATGCCCGAAATAGTGCCGTTTGCGTCGTTCGACAGAAAATATGAAGGCATTGCAAAGTACCCCGCGGTATCCCGCGATATCAGTATGGTTGTGCCCAAGACGATCTTGGTGGGTGATATTGAAAAGATTATCGCTCAGCGAGGCGGAAAGATTCTGGAGTCATATCAGCTTTTTGATATTTATGAAGGCTCACAGATTAAGGACGGATATAAGTCGGTAGCATATTCCATTACCTTTAGGGCAAAGGACAGAACACTTGAGGACAGTGATGTTTCGGGTGCGATGAAGAAGATTTTGAACGGTCTCGAGGGGCTTGGAATCGAGCTTCGCGCATAAGGATGAAGAATGAAAGAGCTTTTAAAAAAAGATTTTTATTTTGAGTTGCCCGAGGAGTTGATTGCACAGGATCCGCTTGAGGACAGGTCGGGATCAAGACTGCTTGTACTTGATAAAAATACGGGCGAAATAGAGCATAAAGTATTTAAGGATATTGTCGATTATCTCCATTCGGGGGACTGCCTTGTTTTGAACAATACGAAAGTTATCCCTGCAAGGCTTATGGGCGTGAAAAAAGAAACCGGCGCTGCAATCGAGGTTCTTTTGTTGAAACGCAGAGAAAACGATGTCTGGGAAACGCTTGTAAAGCCTGGGAAAAAGGCAAGAGAAGGCGCAGAGATCGTGTTTGGCGACGGTTTATTGACCGGGAAAGTCATTGATATTGTCGAGGAGGGGAACAGACTGATCCAATTCTCATATGACGGTATTTTTGAGGAAGTGCTTGATAAACTCGGTGAAATGCCACTTCCGCCTTATATTACACATAAGCTTCAGGATAAGAATCGATATCAGACGGTTTATGCAAAATATGAAGGCTCAGCGGCGGCGCCGACAGCGGGACTCCATTTTACGAAAGCACTTTTAAAGGAAGTGGAGGAAAAGGGCGTCAGACTTGCCTATGTGACGCTTCATGTGGGACTTGGAACATTCCGGCCGGTAAAGGCTGAGAATCTTTTGGAGCATCATATGCATTCGGAATGGTATGAGATTACTGATGAAGCGGCAGATATCATAAACAGCACGAAAAAGGCGGGCGGACGCGTAATCTGCGTGGGAACGACGAGCTGCAGGACCATAGAGAGTGCGGCGGACGAGAGCGGAAATGTGATTGCGGGCAGCGGCAGCACTGAGATTTTTATTTATCCGGGGTATCGGTTTAAAGTTCTTGACAACTTGATCACGAATTTTCATCTTCCGGAATCCACACTTGTCATGCTTGTGTCTGCGCTTGCCGGGCGTGAAAATGTATTGAACGCGTATGAAGTGGCAGTTCAGGAGCGGTATCGATTTTTTTCTTTCGGAGATGCGATGTTTCTTCAATAAGGAAGTTGACAGAAAATGTGAATTAGGATACACTTATTTTAAGTCCAATAGGATGACTCGCAAAGTGTGTCGGGTCTGTGTTTGGTTTTAACGACAAAGGAGTGCTATTGATATGGAAGAAAGAAGAAAAAGCAAGAGAACGGAGCTAACATCAAAGCTTTTGGTAAAAAGGCTTGATTCGAATGGACAGCACGAGGCCGGAGTAGACATCATGAACGTATCAAAGACAGGAATTGGATTTTATTGTGATGAACTGCTTGATATGGGAGCTGTGTATGAGGCATATCTTACGATTTGGACAAAGGAAGTCATTCACGCTTTTATTGAAATCGTGCGCATCGAGAAGGATGTCGATACATACGAATACGGCGGACTGTTTATCGGTATGCCCGAGATTGATTTACAGAGGATTGATGTGTATAACACTGTAATGGACGCGGATAAATATACAGAGCAATAAGAAAATCGTTAAAGAACCGTACAGGGAAACCCGATACGGTTCTTTTGTTAAGATGGCGGTCTGTGAAATTGTATTACAGCCGCCGTTAAGATTCTGCCGTGATAAAGTAGGACTGCATCGAAGTTGCGACGATGGTGCCGTCGTCCTTGAAAATATTGACTTCGTAAACGGCAATCTTTGAGCCGTATTTTACTTCCTTTGCTTCCGCAATCAGTTTTTCGGTGCCGCATGCGGGCGCAAGATAGTGAATGGTGCTGTCAACTGTAACGACGCTTTTTCCATGTGTGAGTGCAGCGCATCCGCCGATCGTGTCGGCAAACGCAAAGGTGCATCCGCCGTGTACGGTGCCGAGCGGATTTAAAATCTCCTGCTTCAAGGGCAGTTCTCCTTTGCAGTAGCCTTGTGAAATATCTGTGATTTTCATGCCGAGGAGATGGATAAA
>JAIEDW010000454.1 GCA_029067805.1 Lachnospiraceae bacterium | reverse complement strand
CCGGAATGGTTTTATGATCTTCCGGGGATTGTCATGCCAAGCCTTGGAATGGGAATGTTCGGGCTGATTGCGATTGTTAATATGCTTTGAAATCGGATTGGGATTATATTTTTATCTGGGAACCGGGTTTAAAAATAAAAAGTCGTCCAATCGGTACAGTTTGGGCGAAATGGGACAGACAAATAACATGGTTTTTGTTACCTTAATAGGAAAAGCGAGCTGCCGCATTTTTTAAACAACTACGGTTAGGTAAAACTAACCAATAAGGAGAAAAAAACATGTCAAACACAAAAAATGGGAAAACGTTGAAAGGACCTCATTACTATCGGCATCTTTTCCGCCATCTATTTTGTCATCAATTTTGCCTTTATGCTTCTTGGGGGACTGCATCCCATGATGTGGATTCTGATGCCGGCATTTATTGCTTTGTTTTCCGGGATTCCATTCATGCTGATGTGCACAAAAGTGCAGAAACCGGGAGCAGTGCTTTTGATATGAACCCACTAGCGGGCTGGATTACTGGCATATGGTGGAAGTCAGCGGGGTCATCCGGGATCTGGCAGAACAGGGGCATATGATACTGGTAGTGTCCCATGACCGTGAGTTTATGGAAATGTCATGTGACCGGGTATTGGAGACCCAGCAGGAAAGGGGGCAGAGGGATGGGAAACATTTTCCCTGCGGGGACTGATGCTATGAAATTAGCGGAGAACAATGGGTGCAGCGTTTACCATCTGCGCAATGAAAGCGGAGAAGGGACGATTACTGTTTATGAGGTTTTTCCGGGGGTTACTCTCTCCTATAATGATTTCCACATGAAATATTATGACAGTGAGTTCAAACCGGATCGTGATATTTTCTGTATTGACCACTGCAGGGAGGGGCGGCTGGAATATCCGGCAGCGAAAGATGCCTTTTCCTATGTGGAGGCGGGAGACTTAAAATTTGACCGGAGGCTTAAGCACACCGGGCATTTTGAAATGCCGCTTTCACACTATCATGGTGCAATGGTATCCTTCGACATGGACATTGTCTGTAGATCCCTCCCGCTGGAAGTCAAAGATTTTCTATGCCCGGCTGGGCATTTTAGTTTGCGGGAGCTGCAGAAAAAGTTTTGCAGCGGGGTCTGGCCAACGGTCATTCATGGCGCCTGCTCCATGGAGCATATTTTCGGGGAACTGTATGCCGTACCTGAGAAGATTAAACGTCCATATTTTAAGATTAAGATCTTAGAGCTTCTGCTGTATCTGGAAGCGCTGGAACTGCCGGAAAATCCGGTGGAGAAACCATATTTTTATAAAACGCAGGTGGAGAAAGTAAAAGCAGTACAAAGATTTCTTTCTTTACACATAGATGAAAATTTCACACAGGAGGAGTTATCCCATAGGTTTGACATTCCTTTGACAACATTAAAGAATTGTTTCAAGTCGGTGTATGGGCAGACAATCGGTAATTATCTGCTGGAGTACCGGATGAACCAGGCGGCTGTCCTGCTGAAGACAAAGCGTGATATGAGTGTGGCGGAGATTTCCGGGTGCGTGGGATATGATAGTCCAAGCAAGTTTGCGATTGTATTCCGCAAGGTGATGGGGATGTCACCAACGGAATACCGGAATCACAAAGAACAGATATGAGGATTTTGTATCAGGAAAAATATCGTCTAATCGGGACAAATCGGCCATAGTGGAGCGGAAGGCGGATGTAGAAAGAGATAAAATGAGAATGGTTAGTTAAAAACTATCCATTCTTATTTTAACATAAGGGCAGTTTGCGAAGTAAGCTGTCCGTTGTTTGGGAAAGGAGCTTGTATATGGACGAAAAAAAATTATCATCGGACGTGCAGGCGGATAAGCAGAATTTTTTATCCTGCCTGTTATCTTATGCCAGCGGCGGGAAACAGAAACTGATCCTTTCGGTCATCTTGTCGGCCGTCAGCATTACGGCGGGGCTTGTGCCGTATTATTGTTTTTACAGTGTAATCTGTCTGTTCATGGATGGGACCGCAGGCATGGAAGGGATTCTGCAATGGAGCCTTCTGGCGTTTGCTGCCTATGCAGTGAAGGTGCTTTGCTTTGGGCTTTCTACCACGGCAAGCCATTATGCGGCATACCATATCCTGGAGGGATTACGGAATCGTGTGGTAGAGCGTTTTTTACACGCACCGCTGGGTGAAGCGGCGAAACACAGCATAGGTGAGATTAAGAGCATCATGGTGGATAAAATCGAGGAGATTGAGCCTCCCCTTGCACATATGGTGCCAGAGGGGAGCGGGCATATCGTCCTGCCCATTGTGAGTATGACAGCCCTTGCGGTGATAGACTGGAGGCTGTTCCTTGCATCATTAATAACGTTTCCGCTTTCCATTGTCTGCATGGGACTGACTTTCAAGATCAGTGGGAAGAACTACGATAAATACAATCAGTCCCTGGCGCAGATGAACAGCAATATCGTGGAGTATGTGGAAGGCATTGAAGTGATCAAGGCATTTGGGCGCACAGGAGAGTCGTATGGGAAATTCTCATCTGCCATTTTGGATTATAAGACTTTCGTGGTCAAATGGCTTTCCTCGACCTGGGTGACCATGAAGCTGGCATTTGCACTGTTCCCGTCCACGCTGTTAGGCGTCTTGCCCGTGGCGCTGCTTCTTGGGGCGGACGGGGCAGTCACAGCGGCCGAGGCAGCCCTTGCGGTGATGCTGTCCATGTCGATGGTCGGTTCTCTTGCAATGCTGGAGGTGTTCGTGAATGAGCTGAAAAAGGTGCAGATGACGGTGGAAGAACTGCAGGAGTACTTGGAAATGCCGGCGATGCCGGAGAAAGGCTGGAATGCAGACTTCAAAGGCTATGATGTGGAACTTAAAGATGTGCAGTTTTCTTATGAAAAGGAAGAAGTACTGCACGGCATCTCCTTAAAGCTCCCACAGGGCAGCTTTACCGCGCTGGTAGGGCCGTCGGGCAGCGGTAAATCGACCGTGGCACGCCTGATTTCAAGGTTTTATGATGTGGCGGACGGCAGCATTTCCATCGGCGGTGTGGATATCCGTGATATGCCCCTGGAACAGCTTACCGGTATCGTCAGCTTTGTAGCGCAGGACAATTTCCTGTTCCGCTGCTCCATAAAAGAAAACATACGCATGGGCAATCCGGATGCGGACGATGGGCAGGTGTTTGCGGCAGCGAGGGCAGCACAGTGCGAGGAGTTCATTAAGAAACTCCCTGACGGTTACGATACGCCTGCAGGGGAAGCGGGAAAACGGCTGTCAGGCGGTGAAAAGCAGCGGATCGCCATTGCAAGGATGATGCTCAAAGATTCGCCGGTAATCATCCTTGACGAGGCAACGGCATTCACCGACCCGGAAAATGAGGATAAGATACAGAAAAGCATCCGGGAGCTTACAAACGGAAGAGGGGCATCCCGCGGCAAGACGCTCCTTGTCATTGCCCACAGGCTTTCCACCATTAAGAATGCGGACAATATCGTGGTATTGGAAAATGGAAAAATACTGGCACAGGGGAAGCAGGAAGAGCTGCTTAAAACCTGTCCTTTGTACGCAGGATTGTGGGCGGCCCATATCGGGGCAAAGAACTGGTCGGTAGGAAGCGGGAGGACGCTCTCTACAGAAAAGGAGGTGCAGTAAAAGATGTTCCGTACATTAAAACGTATCATAGACTGGTGCGGGGAATTTAAGGGGAAACTGTACATCGGCTTTGTGTTCTCCTTCTTTTCCCATCTGTTTGCCGTCATGCCGGTTACGGTTGCGGCATATACTGTTGGGCTTTTCATTGATTCCACAAAACAGGGAACGGCTTTTGACAAAAGATGGGCGGGTTTCAGTTTTCTTGCCATTGCGGGGCTGGTAATCCTGCGGTTCTTCTTTGATTATATGCGTTCCAGGTTCCAGGAAGCCATAAGCTATGAACTGGTGGCAAAAGACAGGCTTGCCATTGGCGACGCATTAAAGAGGGTGTCCCTGGGATATTTCCAGAAAAACAGCACTGGAAATATTTTAAATTCAATCACAACAGGATTAAATACGCTGGAGACCATGGGCATACGCATGATCGATAATTTTATTGGAGGGTATCTGAACTTTCTCGTCATCTTCCTCTGTCTGCTTATGTTTTCTCCGATGACGGCGCTGATCGCGCTGGCAGGGGCGGCCGGCTCTTTCCTGTTCCTTCTGCTGGTATCAAGGCACAGCGTAAGGAATGCGCCGGTAGAGGCCAGGGCCGGTCAGAACTTATCTGCCGCCGTGCTGGAATATGCCCGCGGGCTGCCAACTGTGAAATCTTTTGGGCAGGGCGGGGCATCACAGCAGAGCATGAAAGAGGCGGCAAGGGAGAACCGTGACATCCGGCT
>JAIEDW010000453.1 GCA_029067805.1 Lachnospiraceae bacterium | reverse complement strand
GATGTTCACAAGATTGCGAACATTGAAAAGAAGGTGCCGCTTGAGTGGATTACAAACGATGGTACATATGTATCCGACGAACTTGTACATTACATCAGACCGTTGATTCAGGCAGAACTTTCACCGATGATGGTTGACGGTCTGCCGAGACATTTAAGACTGGAAAAATAAAAAGCATTAAGCGAGAGAAAATAGGAACGTGAAAAGCTGTAGAGTGCTGCAGGGCAGTCCGGTAAGGGGTGTCGGGCAGCACTCTTTATTGAAGGAGCATTCCATGAAACTAAGCAATTTAGAAAAATACAATGATATTGTGATTCAGATGCATAACAATCCGGACGCAGATGCTGTGGGTTCCGGATATGCGCTGTATAAATACTTTCAATCACAGGGAAAAAAGGTGCGTCTTGTCTACGGCGGATTTTCGAAAATAACGAAAAGCAATATTTGCTTGATGATTGACAAGCTGGGTATTCCTGTGGAGTTTATAAATGACACGGATGTCACAATTCCGCTTCCGGAATTATTGCTGACTGTGGATTGTCAGTATGGCGAGGGAAATGTACAGCATATCGATGCTGCTAACGTGGCGATGGTCGATCATCACAACACGGGAAGAAAGTCTGATGATATGTGCGAGATTCGCAGCAATCTTGTGAGCTGTTCCACAATCTGCTACGACCTTCTTAAAGCGGAGGGGTATGATGCCAATCAGGATATCGCGGTTGCAACGGCGCTGTACTATGGTCTTTTTATGGACAGCAACGAGCTTTCTGAGGTGAGGCACCCACTGGAACGCGATATGCTTGACCTTTTGACAATTGATGAACAGCTCCTAAATCGTTTGACCCATGCAAACTTTACATTGGAAGAGTTTGAAACGGCGGGTATGGCGATGCTGCGGTATCATTATAATGAAAGCAAACGGCTTGCAATTATCAAGGCAAGACCGTGTGATCCCAATATCCTTGGTCTGGTGGGAGACTTTGTGCTTCAGGTTGACAGTATTGATGTATGCATTATTTTTAATGAACTTCCGGAGGGGTACAAGCTTTCTGTCAGAAGCTGTATTCCCGAGGCAACCGCAAATGATATGGCGGAATATCTGGTGGTTGGCATTGGGGACGGCGGCGGTCATTTGAACAAGGCGGGCGGCTTTATCAGCAGAGGAAAATTTCAGGAAATGTATGGCGATATGAGTATCGACACGTACATTTTCTCGCGTTCCGAGAAATATTACGATAGCTGTGACGTTGTCTATGCCAGTGACGGGATTGCCGATACTGCGGGATTTGCGCTGTACAAAAAGCTTCCGAGTGTTTGCGGCTATGTGAAAACACTGGATTTTATGGAACCGGGAACGGAGTGCAGAGTTAGAACTTATGAGGGCGATGTGGATGTGAAAGCATCGGAAGAGATCTATGTAATGATCGGGCTGCTTGGGGAAGTGTATCCGATCGAGCGGGATAAATTTGAGCATAAATATGAGGCGATGGAGGAAGCATTTCATAAAGAATATGAATATCCCCCGTCAGTCGTAGATGTGGCACAGGGAAAAAAATATGCACTTCTTCCCTATGCGAAACAATGTGTGCGTAAAGCAGGCGCTTGTATCTACGCCAAAAGGCTTGAAATCCCGACAAAAGTGTTTTCGAAATGGAATTATGAGAACTATATGTACGGAAAAGTGGGCGATTATATCTGTTATGCACCGAATGACAAGAACGATGTGTATATTGTGAAAAAGAAGATATTTGAGGAAACATATCTTTTAGAGGGATAGTGTGTGAAATTAAAAAGGTTTCGCGGTTGGGCGAAACCTTTTGCATATGATATCTATTCAACAGAACTTACACAGTTGTACATTAGCATTGCGATTGTCATAGGACCGACGCCGCCGGGAACGGGAGTGATTGCGCTTGTGTGCGGTGCGACTTTCTCAAAATCGACATCGCCGCAGAGCTTGTTGTTTGCATCTCTGTGAATGCCGACATCAATCACGACCGCGCCTTCTTTGACAAAACTTTCATCGACAAATTTTGGTTTTCCGATTGCCACAACTAAGATATCCGCCTGCTTTGTGATTTCCTTGATATTTTGTGTGCGCGAATGGCAGATGGTGACAGTGCCGTTTTCTCTTAAAAGTAAGAGCGACATAGGCTTTCCGACAATATTGCTTCTGCCGATGACCACACAGTTTTTCCCTGCAATTTCGATGCCGGAACGCTTTAAGAGCTGGATAATGCCAAGCGGTGTGCATGACACATATCCTTTGCTGCCTACGCAGAGTGCACCGACATTCTTTTCGTTGAAACCGTCCACATCCTTTTCGGGTGCGATGGTCTGGATTACTTTTTCCTCATCAATCTGTTTCGGGAGCGGGAGCTGTACAAGGATTCCGTTTACCTTGTCGTCTGCATTCAGTTTTTTCACAAGGTCTAACAGCTCTTCTTGTGTTGTTTCCTCGGGCAGTTCATAGGCGAGCGACTCGATTCCGATATAGGCGCATGCCTTTTTTTTGTTTCCGACGTATACGCTTGATGCGGGGTCACTTCCCACCTGTATGACTGCAAGACAGATGCTCTTTCCCTCTGCTTTGAGGGCTGCAACCTTGTCCTTTAACTCGTCCTTGATTTCCTGTGATATTTTCTTTCCGTCTATAATTTGGTACATTTTGGGTAATTCTCCTTTCTTGCCTTTTGCTTCTTTTTCAATTCTATCAACATTTTCCATAAAATACAATGAAAAATATACTGTTAAGATTTAAACATTGTATTATATAGGAATTGCGGCAATCGCAGTGATAGCCATGAAAGAATTTGAAAAGCAAATTCTTTGAACGCAGGCTGCTGAGCTTGCGTTTTTTTATTTCCATAACACAAAAGCTGTGATACAATATATCGAGCTGAAAAAAGCGTGAATAAAGAGTTTGAGGTATCGTATGAGAAACATACAAAAAGAGGATTACAATAAAACCATTTACGCCTGCTTTATCGGTTATATTGTACAAGCAATCGTGAACAATTTTGCGCCGCTTCTGTTTTTGACGTTTCAGACGCAGTACGGTATAGCGCTTTCCAAAATCACACTGTTAGTCACGATTAATTTTGGCATACAGCTTCTGGTCGATTTGGTATCTGTGAAGTTCGTGGACAAGATAGGCTACCGCATTTCGATGCTTTTGGCACACGGATTTGCGGCGACAGGTATTCTTTCACTTGCAATATTTCCGGAGCTGATCTCGGATTCCTTTATCGGTCTATTGATTTCGGTGGTACTTTATGCGGTTGGCGGCGGACTTTTGGAGGTGCTTGTAAGTCCTGTGATGGAGGCGTGTCCCACCGACAACAAGGAAAAGGCGATGAGCCTTTTGCATTCATTTTACTGCTGGGGACACGTGGGCGTGGTGCTTCTTTCCACGGTATTCTTTTCGATATTTGGCATTGGAAGCTGGAAGATTCTTGCTATGGTGTGGGCGCTTGTGCCGATCATAAACGGTATTCTTTTTGCAAGAGTGCCGCTTGCGCCACTAATGCCGGAGGGGGAAACGGGACTTTCGCTGAAAGCACTGTTTGCCACAAAGCTGTTTTGGATTTTTATGCTGATGATGGTATGTGCGGGAGCGAGTGAACAGGCAGTAAGCCAGTGGGCATCGACATTTGCGGAGAAAGGTCTTGGCGTCGGAAAGACGGTAGGCGATCTGGCGGGGCCTATGACGTTTGCGGTGCTGATGGGTACGTCGCGGCTGTTATATGGGAAATATGGAGATAAATTGAATTTGGATCATTTTATGATTGGAAGCGGTATGTTGTGTATCGTATCATACCTTGCGATCTCGCTTGTGCCAAATGCTGTTGTGGGACTGATTGGCTGTGCGCTATGCGGATTGTCGGTTGGGATTATGTGGCCCGGAACGTTCAGCAAGGCGTCCGCTACAATCAAGGGCGGCGGCACTGCGATGTTTGCGCTGCTTGCTTTGGGCGGTGATGTCGGCTGCTCGGGCGGACCGACGCTTGCGGGATTTGTGTCGGGAAGTTTTGGCGATGACTTGCGAAAAGGGATTCTCGCGGCGGTTATCTTTCCGATTTTGCTTGTTCTGGGAGTATTTGCATTGCAAAGAAAGGTGGAAAATTAAACTTTTTTGTCAAGAACATAGGTAACCTCGTCTTTTGTTATTTGACTGAATTGGTCAAAATTGTTGCTGTTTTTTAGCGCTTGCGCCTCCTCCAAAGAGATGAGCTCCCGCAGCTTGACAGAGTGGTTTTCGACGGGAATATAAGCTTTTTTGGTCTTGTCGAATAGGGAACGTAGTAAGTAGTAGCTATAGGTATCTTTCCTGCTGTCGGAAAGTTTTACGATGTC
>JAIEDW010000452.1 GCA_029067805.1 Lachnospiraceae bacterium | reverse complement strand
CGAATAGGAGATGCAAATGAGCTATTTAAAGAAAATTGAATATAAAATGATACAAAAAGAATCCTTTATTGTGATTCGAAACTGTTCCAAATGTGGCAAAAAGACACATTTCAAGAACACAAAAAAATTCCGCGTCAATGCCAATGGGAATAAATTGGACGTTTGGTTGATTTATCAATGTGAGCAGTGTAAGCATACGTTCAACCTTGCAATTTATGAGAGGCAAAAAATTACTTCCATACCAAAGGACGAATACAAGCGTTTTTTAGACAATGATGAGCAGCTTGCAGAACTGTATGGGAAAACGATAAAGCTATTTAAAAAAAACAAAGCAGTTATTGATTTAATCAGATTGCATTACGACTTTGTAAAACTGCATGAAACAACAGAAAACAGCGATTGCAGCGATCGAATTTTACTGCAAATCCATAATTCTTATGAAATAAAAGTGCGTCCCGAAAAACAAATTGCTGCGGTTTTAGGACTGTCCAAAAGTCAGGTTCAAAAAATGATACAACAAGGAGAAATTGAATTGATAAATGTTACTTCTCTATGCGTTTCTGCTTTTATGAATACTGACATTTGTAATCCGTTTGGTGGTATGCTATAATTTCAACATTGCTGACAGCGACAAATCGGAGAGGCATAGTATGTTAGAAAGAATGGATATTTTCTTTGAAAACAGACTGGTAGGCTACGATGAACATATGCTTAAAAATATTGAAGGTGCAAACGAGTTTTATAAATTCACTGCTTCACAATTACCGATGGAAGCAGAAAGCGAGGTTCTTGATTTAGGTTGTGGAACAGGTCTTGAATTGGAAGAATATTTCTCTCTAAATCCAAGTGCACATATTACAGGAATAGATTTGTCTGCGGCTATGTTGAATGCACTTGCAAGGAAATTTCCAGATAAAGAGTTGCGTTTAATTAACGGATCTTATTTTGAAGTACCCTTTGAAAACGAAAGATATGCTGCCGTTGTATCTGTTGAATCACTGCACCACTTTACAGAAAAACAAAAAGCATCGCTTTACCGAAGACTGTTTCATACTTTGACAGCGGGCGGATATTTTATCTTGACGGATTATTTTGCGGAAACAAGCGAACTGGAAAAGGAATACTTCGACAATCTTAAAAATTTGAAGCAAGAGCAGAATATAACAGATAATGCTTTTTATCATTATGACACACCATTGACAGTGGAACACGAAATGGAAATATTAAGAAATTCTGGGTTTTCTGATGTTAGAATTGTGATGAATTGGGGTGCGACATATACGTTGAAAGCGATTCGATAGTTTCCCATTTGCTGAGAAAAACAACAATAAGCACTTAGTTGCTTCTCGAAAATCATCAAATCACAATCAGAATTTACGGAGGAAAAATGAACATCGTATTATACTCAAATAAAGTAGATGAATACTTAAAACATGATGATGTAATTGATTATGAAAATGAAGCGATTGCAGAACTGGCTGATACATTATATCAAAAGGCAGATAATGAGTTTGATTTCATTAAAACAGCCTATGAATTTGTCAGAGATCAAATTTCGCATTCGGCAGATATTAATAAAGATGTCATTACATGTACAGCTTCCGAAGTGCTAAAAGCCGGTCATGGAATTTGCTTTGCGAAATCCCATTTGCTGGCTGCCCTGTTGCGCTGCAAATCTGTTCCGGCAGGATTTTGCTATCAAAAGTTAATTTTAGATGATGAAACAGCGCCTGTCCTAATCTATCATGGACTCAATGGCGTATATATCAAAGACTGCAAAAAATGGATAAGGCTTGACGCAAGAGGAAATAAAATTGGCGTGAACGCACAATTTTCCGCAGAAACAGAACAGCTTGCGTTTCCGATACGTCCGGAACTGGGAGAAGAAGATAGCTTTATAATTTATCCTGATCCCGATAGAAAGGTATTGGAAAAATTGAGAATAAACAAAACAAGAACAGAACTTTGGAAGAATCTTCCTACGGAACTTGAATATAACAAATTGAATTAAATGAACTTCTGAAAATAAAAAGGAGTAAAATGACAACGATCAAACTTGATTCCATAACATTCCGATTAAAAGAATTTCACGATTTTAGCTGGCTTAAAAAATACGGTAAAGCGTTTTGGTGTGTTGACGAAACCGGTTCCGGATGTATTTGCATTGGAATGGAAAATGCAGATAAAAAATATTTTTGCAAAATCGCCGGAGTAAACACAATAGAGGCAGAGGTGACGCCCGAGGAATCCGTTCAAATATTAAAAGATGCCGTTTCATTGTATGATAAGTTGAAACACCCTAATTTAGTTAAGATTGTAGAAGAATATTCATACAATGAGTTTTATGTTGTCATTTTTGAATGGGCAGATGGCGAGTGTTTATTTGATCATTGGAACTTTGAAAAATATAAAAAGGATGAAACGATTAAAAGTCCAAAGGAAAAATTTAAGGAATTACCTGTCAATAAAAAGTTAAACGTGGTAGATATCTTGTTTTCTTTTTTGCAGAACGTAAAC
>JAIEDW010000451.1 GCA_029067805.1 Lachnospiraceae bacterium | reverse complement strand
TGCGCAAAATAAACTGCTCTATTTCGTCTGCATTTTTTCCTTTTCGACATCCCATGCCGATTGCATATTCTTTGGGTTTTAACAACAGTGCTGTGTCAAACGTTCTATCTTCGGAAGTAACCACAACATCAACCGACTGTGTCGGTGGATAAGGCACAATTTGAATTCCGCTTGGCACACGGCTTTCTTTTGCGAAACGTTCTTGCTCGATGGAAAACAAAATCACTTCGCCGGCAAGCGCCTTGGCGGAAACTTTCGCAATTCCTTCCTTGTTTACGATAAAAAGATGATTTCTTTTCGCAAACAGATCCACTGCAAATTTGTTGTTAAGATCAGTTGCGGTTGTGATTACGGGCGTTGCGCCGATTGCCTCCGCCAGATAACGGGCAAGTGCGTTTGCGCCTCCCATATGACCCGATAAAATCGGAATCACATAGATGCCTTTTTCGTCCATCACAAGCACGGGACTATCATGCAGCTTATCCGTAAGATGAGGCGCGATTGCCCGAACTGCGATACCGCATGCGCCGATAAATAATAACGCATTTTTTGCCTCCATCTGTGCTTTTGCCCATTCGCCCACAGACATTTTTTGTCGTTCCAATTCGGATACGGAAACGTCGATTTCTTCTGTTTTCTCATGCAGTGTTTTTGAAATCTTTGCGGCAAGCTGTCCGCCATTTTGGGTAAAGCTGATGATACTAAGTTTCATCGTTGCCTCCGCTCCTCTCTTGACCGTGGCGAAAAGCGGTCGAAAAGTCCGGTGAATACAATTTTGACCTTTGATACTGTTGATGTGCGATCGCATCTCCCACAAGGATTAGAGCCGTTTTGGAAATGTCATGCGCAACTGCTGTTTCATACAATGTTTCAATAGTACAAAGATAAGCCTGTTCGTCCTTCCAAGTTGCCTTGTATACAAGCGCTGCGGGAGTTTCCTTTCGATATCCTCCCGCTATCAGCCGCCCGCTTAACTCTTCTATCATTCCCGCGCTTAAATAAATTGCCATAGACGCTTGATGAGCGGCAAAAGATTCAATGTTTTCCGTGGTAGGAACCTTTGTTTTTCCCGCCATTCTGGTAATAATCAGTGACTGGGAAATTTCCGGAAGGGTATATTCCAGATTCAAGGAAGCTGCGGCGCCGAAGCATGCGCTGACACCGGGGCAGCTTTCATAAGAAATCCGCAGCTTGTCCAATTCATCCATTTGTTCTCTGACAGCTCCATAGATACTCGGATCTCCTGTATGCAGCCGAACTGTTGTTTTGCCTTTTGCTTCCGCATTTTGCATGATTGCGATGACTTCGTTTAATGTCAGATATGCGCTGTTATGGATTTCACACGTTTTTTTCGCATAGGTGAGCAACTCGGGGTTCACCAGAGATCCCGCATAAATCACAACATCTGCGGATTGAAGAAGCCGCATGCCTCGTACTGTTATCAAGTCTATGGCGCCTGTTCCTGCGCCAACAAAGTAAACCATTTTTCAACCCCCTTGCTTTTTGCGAGTTCCCCAAACGTATTGGCATATAAAATACAATCTGCTTCCAGTTTTCCGTCCGCACGTTTCTCCAAATAGTAACAGACGCGTTCTGCGACATTTTCCATGACAACCTGCAATTTTTGATGTGATTTTAATACGGCAAGCGCTTCTTCCGTTGTCGCGCAGTCCAGTATCTCGCAGGCATAACAGCTTTCAAGTCGTTTTTTGACGGCAAATGCCGCAAGAAGCTCCATTCTGCAATCAGCTTCCCGTGAATGGGTATTCATGATACCGCCCGCCACCTTAATTAATTTACCGATATGACCGGTAAGCAGTATTTTTCGAAAGCCGAGTTCGACTGCCATATCAATTGTTTCACCAATAAAATTACTGCATTTTACGCTTCTGTCCAAATCATATCCATAAGTCTTTTGCATAAAATCCAGACCGTAATTTCCCGGTGCAATTGCCACATAATCAAAACCATTGATTCTTCGCTGTTTTAGCTCAATTTGAATGGTATCCAAAATCGCCTGACTGCTCATCGGTTCTACGATGCCGCTTGTTCCGAGAATTGAGATGCCGCCGATAACGCCAAGTCTTGGATTAAATGTGTGTTCCGAAAGCTGTGCTCCGTTCGGCACGGAAATCTCAACATGCAGACTTCCTTGATAATCTGCAAGCTGACAGATTTCAGTAACTTCTTTTTCAATCATTTCTCTTGGAACATGATTGATCGCCGCATTTCCGATTGGCTGATCCAGTCCCGGTCTTGTCACTCTGCCGACACCGACACCGCCCTCAATCATAATGTCCGATACGGTTCTTTCCCCGTAAGAAACTCTTGCGTAAATCCATACGCCTGTTGTGATGTCCGGATCATCTCCCCCGTCTTTTTCCACAGCGCAGCTTACCTCATATTCCGTGCGATGAATATCGAGGATTTTTGCCCGATATAAAATTCCTTTCGGTGTTTCTATTGTAATCTCTGTTTTTTCCATGCCTGTCAGCAGCATGTATGCAGCTGCTTTTGCCGCTGCTGCCGCACAGCTTCCCGTTGTAAAACCATACCGCATTTAACGATCCTTTCTTGTCAACGCATACAATAATGCATTGCAGATTGCCGCCGCAACAGTACTTCCGCCTTTTCTTCCAACATTGATAATGTATGGAATATCTGTTTCCATGATCAGTTCTTTTGCGGCTTCTACATTCACGAATCCGACCGGAACGCCGATGATAAAATCCGGCTTTCTATTGTGCTCTTTCGCCATTTCATACAGTTGTATTAGAGCAGTCGGTGCATTTCCAATCGCGAAAATGATCGGTTTTTCGATTGCAGCTGCCTTCTCCATGGAAACTGACGCACGTGTCATATTTTTTTGCTTTGCCAAATGCGCAACGTCCTCATCCGTCATAAAACAGTGCGCTTCTCCGCCCAAGGATGCGAGCGCCTTTTTATTGATCCCCGCAAGCGCCATATTAGTGTCCGTTACAATGTCCGCACCGTTTTTCAGCAGTTCTTTTG
>JAIEDW010000450.1 GCA_029067805.1 Lachnospiraceae bacterium | reverse complement strand
TGTAATGCCTGTCCGACCTGTGGTTCCTGCTCCGGCATGTACACGGCAAACAGCATGAACTGTCTGACAGAAGCGATTGGTATGGGACTTCAGGGAAATGGAACCATTCCGGCAGTTTATTCCCAGAGAATCAAGCTGGCAAAACATGCTGGCATGAAGGTGATGGAGCTTTTAGAAAAGAATATCCGTCCAAGAGATATTATGACGCAGAAAGCATTTGAAAATGCATTGACAATTGATATGGCATTGGGATGTTCTACAAATACAATGCTGCATCTGCCAGCAATTGCACATGAGGCGGGCGTGGAAATCAATCTGGACATTGCAAACCAGATTAGTGCCAAGACACCGAACCTGTGTCATCTGGCGCCTGCAGGACATCATTATATGGAAGAATTAAATGAAGCAGGCGGCATATATGCTGTTATGAATGAGTTAAATAAAAAGAACCTGCTGTATACCGATTTGATTACGGCAACCGGAAAGACAGTAGGAGAGAATATCGAAGGTTGTGAAAATAGAAATCCTGACATCATACGTCCGATTGAAAATCCGTACAGCCAGACAGGTGGCATTGCGGTACTCCGTGGAAATATTGCACCGGACAGTTGTGTCGTAAAGCGTTCGGCTGTTGTGCCTGAGATGATGGAGCATGAGGGACCTGCAAGGGTATTTGATTGTGAGGAGGATGCCATTGATGCAATCAAGGGCGGAAAGATTACTGCGGGCGATGTAGTTGTTATCCGCTATGAAGGTCCAAAGGGCGGTCCGGGTATGCGCGAGATGTTAAATCCGACCTCAGCTATTGCCGGTATGGGACTTGGTTCCAGTGTGGCGCTGATTACGGATGGACGTTTTTCTGGTGCATCAAGGGGAGCATCCATTGGCCACGTATCACCGGAAGCAGCCGTAGGCGGTCCGATTGCTTTGATTGAAGAGGGCGATATAATTTCGATTAATATTCCGGCAAATACAATTAATGTAAAAGTATCTGACGAAGAGCTTGCAAAGAGAAAAGAAAACTGGACACCGAAGGAGCCAAAGGTGAAGACGGGATATCTTGCACGGTATGCATCTATGGTAACTTCTGCTGACAGGGGAGCGATTCTGGAGATTAAATAAAGGAGCTTAAGATTATGCAATTGACAGGTTCTCAGATTGTAATTGAGTGTTTAAAAGAACAGGGAGTGGACACCGTTTTTGGGTATCCGGGCGGTGCAATCCTCAATATATATGATGAATTATACCGGCATCAGGATGAAATCAGACATATCCTGACATCCCATGAGCAGGGAGCAGCCCATGCGGCAGATGGCTATGCCCGTGCTACTGGTAAGGTGGGTGTTTGTATGGCTACAAGTGGTCCGGGAGCAACAAATCTTGTTACCGGCATTGCAACGGCATATCTGGATTCTGTTCCGCTTGTGGCAATTACCTGTAATGTAGGACTTCCGCTTTTGGGGAAAGATTCTTTTCAGGAAATTGACATCGCAGGCGTTGTTATGCCGATTACAAAACATAGTTTTATTGTAAAGGACGTAGAGGATCTGGCACCAACACTCCGCCGTGCATTTGCTGTTGCCATGACAGGGCGGCGCGGTCCGGTTCTGGTGGATATCGTAAAGAGTGCTACAAGTGATTCTGCGGAATATCACAGAGAGGTTCCAAAGGAGATTTTCCGTTCTACGGACAAAATTGAGGAGAGCAGTATCGAGGAAGCCATCAAGCTGATTCGTAAGGCAAAGAAGCCAGTTATTTTTGTCGGCGGCGGTGCAGTCAGTGCAGAGGCAGGCAAGGAGTTGTATGAGTTTGCAGGAAAGGTAGATGCACCAGTTACGGATAGCCTGATGGGAAAAGGCGCTTATCCGGGAACGGATGAAAAGTATATCGGAATGCTTGGTATGCATGGCACAAAGACAGCGAATTTAAGTCTTGTGGAAAGCGATCTTCTGATTGTTCTGGGTGCTCGTTTTTCAGACCGTGTTACCGGAAATACAGAGACATTTGCAAAGAATGCCAAAATTATCCAGATCGATGTTGACGAGGCGGAGATTAATAAAAATATTCTGGTTGATATCAGTGTCATAGGAGATGTCAAATCGGTACTGGAGATTTTTAATAAAAAACTGGAGCAGCAGTATCACAAAGAGTGGATGGATAAGGTAATGGCACGTAAGGATGCCCTGCCGCTAAATTACGCTCAGGAAGGGCTGACCGGACCATATATTATTGAAAAACTGGATGAGATTACGCAGGGTGAAGCAATTGTTGTGACAGAAGTTGGGCAGCACCAGATGTGGGCAGCGCAGTATTATAAATATAAGGAGCCGCGCACGTTGATTACTTCGGGCGGTCTTGGTACAATGGGATACGGGCTGGGTGCTGCAATCGGCGCAAAGACAGCATATCCGGAAAGGACTGTAGTAAATATCGCAGGAGACGGCTGTTTCCGTATGAATATGAATGAGATTGCAACTGCAACAAGAAGTAAAATTCCGGTAATTGAGATTGTATTTAACAACCATGTGCTTGGTATGGTAAGGCAGTGGCAGACATTGTTCTATGGAAAACGTTATTCGCATACAGTGTTAAATGACTGTGTTGATTTCGTAAAAGTTGCGGAGGCAATGGGGGCAAAAGGGTACCGTATTACGAAAAAAGAAGAGGTAGAGCCAGTATTAAAAGAAGCGGTTGCAGCAGGTGTGCCTGTTTTGATAGAATGTGTGATTGACAGTGATGACAAGGTATTTCCAATGGTTGCACCGAGGAAGAATCTGGATGATGCTTTTGATGAAAAGGATCTGAAAGAACAGAACCGCTAATTTTGATTATATAGTTTTATTTTACAGAAGGAGGCATATAGAAAGTGAGCAGAGTGTATAATTTTTCAGCCGGTCCGGCGGTATTACCGGAAGAAGTATTAAAAGAGGCAGCAGATGAGATGTTAGATTATCAGGGTTCCGGCATGTCTGTAATGGAGATGAGCCACCGTTCCAAGGCTTACGATACCATTATCAAAGAGGCAGAGGCAGATCTTAGGGAGCTTATGAACATTCCTGACAATTACAAGGTTCTGTTTTTACAGGGCGGGGCATCTCAGCAGTTTGCCATGATCCCTAT
>JAIEDW010000045.1 GCA_029067805.1 Lachnospiraceae bacterium | reverse complement strand
GTCAAGGAATATCCTGAAGCGCGGCTCTTTCTTTCCCTTTGCAAGGTCTTTTCTCGTGAACAGGCACACTTCCAGTATCCCTTCCACCGCAGACGGCGCCGCCCTGAAATAATACCGGCTTTCATATTCCGTATACCGATGTTTTGAAAACATGGTTTGTGCATATTTTACTGTTCCTACGTCCTTTTTCGCTGCTGCCAGCATTTTATTTGTGGCCGTCAGCGGCTTTTTGTCAAGAAGTCCCGCTCTTCTCATTATTTCACGCCCTCCTGTTTCAGATAGTATTCTTTTATAAGTTTCTTAGCCCGCCCCATTCCGGGAATGCCCATCTCGACATTTGCATTGTTTATGCCTGCCGCCTTGATGATGTCCTTATCAACCTTATATCTTGCTTTGAAAGACCACGCCAGCAGATATCCTATGCATCCTTTCAGACTCTTTCCTTTCCTGCGCACGGCACGCGCAAGTTCCTCATTATCAAGGCACTCCACTTTTATGTACTCCACCCAGTCCGCAATGATCTCCACCGGTTTCAGCTCCGCCGCCTCCGCTTCGACCTTCCCGATCGCCGCGGTTGCGACATCGCAAAGGCTTTTTGCTCCGCCGGCGTAATACATCTGCGCAAACGCTGCGTCAATGCCGTTTTCCTCTGCAAGCTTGAAAAGGTTTTCCTTGTCGCCTTCATTCTTTAATCCTTCCGCGGTCCTGTTGATTTCTTCCGCCGAATCCATTTCTCCAAATATCTCAAACATCCTGTTTACCTCCTGTTCATTTTTGTTTGACATTTACGCTATTCGTCAGGCAGCGCCCCGATCGCCGCGAATGCCAGAAGAAAAGTTATTATGGTTCCCAGTACCTGCCACTCACTCACCATTTCTGCAACCATCCCCTTCCTGTCTGTGATCTTCACAACTGTATTTCCTGCATATCCCTCAGAGTTATCTGCACGTTATCCGGCTTAAAATTCATCCAGAGCACTTCTTTCTTTTTTGATCCGACCTGGCTGATCGATATCGCTTCCATTTTTACCCATTTCCCAAGCATATCTTCATATAATTCCGTATCATATCCGCTTATCAGAACCTGTCCTTTATGCTGGAGCAGAGCTTTTAACAATGCTTCATGGTCATGGTCATTCATTTCACAGCGATATTGTTTTCCATGCCGGGTTTTGAGCATATACGGCGGGTCACAGTATATTAATACATTTTCATAATTAAAACGCTTAATAACTTCTATGGCCGATCGGTTCTCGATCTGCACGCCCCGAAGCCGCTCTGCTGCCCATATGACTCTGTCAGGCAGCTCACACCAGTCCTGTGAGGCGTAAGAGCGTTCCCTGCCCTGTATATCGTTTTTCCATCCGACTTTTTGCCCGTTTGTGCGAAATCCGTATCCCATATTGAGTTTTATATAAAAATTCAGCGCTGCTTCAAAACGATCTTCGGGGATCTCTTCTTTATATGCCCTTTCATACACTTCCCGGGCATATGGCGTCATATGGATCATGCCGGCCAGTTTTTTAGGATCTTCTCTTATACAGTTAAATAAATTCACCACGTTATTATCTAAATCATTGATTGTTTCGATATTTGAACGCGGCTTATTAAAGAAAACTGCACCGGATCCGAAGAAAGGCTCCAGATAGCTGTGATGTTTAGGAAAGTAACTTATGATCCAGTCTGCCAGCGACCATTTACTTCCCGGATATTTTACTACTGCTTTCATCGTTTATTCCTCGCATCTGCAATCCTTTCGATACAGGCAGCATTTCCATCGGAAAAAATAAGATAATTTGTTTTTCCGATCTGCTTGTATCCCTGCACTGTCCTCGGTTCATAATCCGGCATGTCACTTGTGAGCCTCACTTTTGAACCGATCGGATACTTTTTAACTACAGCTGCAATGTCTGCCGCTGTATGCGGATGCCGTTTCTTTCTTACTCTCTTTTTCATGCGCTCCTTTCTCTCCGGACCATATTGCAGATCCGGAGGCTTTACCATGCTTTTTTGTGATATATAATTATCCTTTCAGGCAAAAGGCTGTATTGACCTGACATGCCCGATGCCGTTATGATCCCGGTCAAAACTTGTGTTTTCCAAATCTTCCGGGTAGATAAGTCCTTTCACCGGAAGATCAAGGTATCTTTTTATCAGCGTTTCTGCTGCCAGTGCGTCATAGCACACTGCCACGCAGTATCCCGCATCTCTCATATCGCACAGAAACTGCGCCTGCTCTTTTGTCAGAGTGTTCTTTCCGAATTTCATTTCTATGTACAGACCGTGGTATTTCCCGTTTGGAAATGGAAGATGCAGGTCCGACACTCCGCGTTTTACTCCCATCTGTTTCAGCTTTATCGCTTCCCCACTGTCACGCGATCCCCCGTTTGGAATATGGTGCAGCCATTTCAACTGCGGATACTTATGTACGTTCTTTTCCGCCCACATTATTACCTTGATCTGTTCTGTGTCCTCGCCGCGCTTTGCGTATTTAAGCCGCATCCTTAAATCCCTCCTTTTCTGAATGTCCTTGAAGTCGGCTCCTTTTTTATCGCCTCAATTTCCGGACTCTGCTCAATGATCCCGTTCATGATAAGATCGCCCATGGACAGTCCTCTTTTATGTCCTTTTTTGTCTACGGCAACACACATGCGCGGATATATTTCTGTGATCGTGTATGTCGTAGTTTTGTAATACGCCCTGTCTTCAATGCGATCCTCTTTACGCTCTTTGATCGTTATTTCCTGCCCGATCCAAAGATCTTGATATCTCATAAGCCTTTTCCTTTCTTTTTCAAATCTTCCCGACAACATCACCGCCCTATTTCCTGCTGCTGCCACTCCATGCCCTGTCCTTTAAGCTTTTTAATGTCATACTGCATTCTGTTTTTGTACGAGTGTGTATTTACAGCGGCAAATGCAAGTTTATGCTTCTCCATAAAACGGATAACCTTTTCCCATTCTTCATGGTTTGCGATCGGCTTATCCTGAATAGTCTTCCATCCGTTGTAATACCATTTATATATTTCTTTGTAGCGTATATTTTCGGTCACATACGGGCAGTCCATATATACGGTCGCTTCACAGGGTTTTGTCAATATGCTCAACGCAGCGTTGAGCGCAAGCAGGTTGATCCCGTTCCCTGTTGTCTTTTCCGTTCCATTAACATCCCTTGTTTCATTTCTGCCTTTTGGGGTAATGAACTCGACTATTGCCATATATGTACGGTACCGGTTTCTTTTGTCATTTCCGTCCGTCTCTATGTAGATATTAACCTTAAACATGTTTAAACCTCTTCAAAAAGCCTCTCCGCTTTGTGTTTAACAAAGCGCAGGGCGCTTATCCATGCATGAACAAAATCCTCTGTCCTATATTTTCACGTCACGCCTCCGCAGGCGGCGTCTTCCCACCTGTTTCTAATCTTCACCTCGGCATATTGGTAATAACTCATTCCCGTATATGGGTTGATGCCTGTCCGTATACTGTTTTTGTCTATGTAATAACCGTCCCTCGGTTTCGGACCGTTCTCAATGATGCGGCGCATCGTCCAGTGGGTGTATCTCTTTCTTGTCCTCACGTCCTCGGGGCGTATCAGGTTGCGGCTCGTCGAATAACGGATACACCGTTTCCTGTCCTCTTCCGGAAGGAAGCTCAGCTGTCCCTCAGTCTCATCATCACCCTTCTTGCAGATGTAAGCCGCAAGCTGCTCATATCCGCCCTCTTCCCGGAGCGTCTGGAAGTTTATGCCTGCCCTTCCCCAAAGTTCCTTGATGATCAGGTCGACATTTTTTATGGTCCTCGGACGGTTCACAAGGATATGCACATGTATGCCTCCGTATCTGCCGATCTCGATGCGGCGGATCCACTTGAGGCGCTCACCTGCCTTCCAGTATACATTCCGGAGCTTGTCCGTCCATTCCTTCACATCGGCCAGCACTTCCTTCGTAAATTTCCTTGTCCCTCTTTTGTACTTGAGCGTCAGCCACAGATCCCACGGGTGGAAGTTGAGCAGGATTTCCCTTTTTATTCTCTTTATTTTATTTGCATGGTTCTGACGTTCCATTTGTTCCGGAGTCGCCTTTTTTCTCGGCGCCCTCTTCTCACCCTTTGCTCCATAATTTCCCATGTACTTACATTCATGTTCGATCACGTCGCCGCAGTCATATATGACCTCTGCATATGCCATTTTATTTACTCCCGTACCTCTGCCGTATTACTAACTTTAATATACTTATACTGTTGCCAAAAAAGGCTCAAATCCCCTTGTTTTACAGGTATCTTACCTGTCCAGATATCACAGGATACCCATTATCTTCCGGTATCCTCTCAGCTGATCAGCAGCTATTTTATAGCACGTTGTCGAATCGTCCGTATCTGCCCTGCACACGCTCCGTACAGTTCCGTCGTTCCTGTACTCCCATACTTCCAATAACGCGCCCCTCATGTCTGAATGCCAGTGCATTCCGAAAGCACGCTTTTTTCGCAGATAATTGTATATCCTGTAAAAATCCCTGACTGCCTTCCTGTGTTCATCGTCTCTGTCACAAATCTGCTGCATCATCTTTTCACCGCTTCTGCTTACTGTTTAAACTCCACGACAGACTTTACCTCGCGGGATACTTTTATCTTGTCGTCGGTGGTCAATGCTATCTTACATTTCAAGCCTTTGATCATGTTGATCGTTAGATTTTTTATGTACCCGTTATTGATCACGTCGATGCCATGTTTCATAAAATCCATAATTTCATCGGGCTGTGCATAATCGCCGGAAGCATCTCCGAACAGCTTGTCAACATGCTCCTTTGCCGTATCTGCGCGCTGCACTTTTGTCCTGTATACCTTTGCAGCTTCACAACTGCACTGCAGCGTTGCCGTCTCTGTGACCTGTTCCTCCGTCATGAATTCGGCTCCTCTCACGATCCTCGACTGGTGGCAGAACCGGCATACGCCCGTCATTTCCTCAATTTTCTTTGCCATCTTTGTAGCTCCTTTCCGCTCTATTTTTTTGAAATCTACCGAAAAAAAGGTAAAAAATAAAAACACTGCATCAAAATGCCTTGTATTTTCGTCCTTTTTATATGCACAATTCCTCTCTCGGTCAGCTCTACCGCACTGCATATTTCTCCATCTGCCGCCCAAGCTTGTCCGTGTCAAAATAAAACTTGCGTCCTCCCGGTTTTTTTAATGCGCACTTTTGTCCCTCTACGTGCGCCATTTGACGCAAAAAACTTTTTGGTATCCCGCATTCTTCATAAAGTTCTTTTGTGGTCATAACTTTTCTTGGAAACTGCATATTTTTCCTCCTCTTATACTGTTTGTTTTACACACCTGCTGCCATCATGCGCCCTGTGCGTGATGCATCGCTTGCCTGATGCACCACGGGGTTGTTAAGAGAGTTTTGTGGTGTAGACACACCACGCACAAAGCGCATTTACTTTTCGTTATTCTCTCATTTCACATCAATATAAACTTTGCCGTCATCCTGCCATGTGAAACTTTTAACTTCCATATTTGCATAGTCCAGTATTCGATCTTCATACCATTTGCCTTGTGCAATTATATTGAAATCTCTCTCTCGGATGAATATGTCAGTTTCATCTTTAATAAGTCCCGTTTCATAAATCTTACCTATTGTCATACTGCTTCACCTCCCTCCTACTTAGCTATCAGTTCCAGTTGCTCTGCTGCCGGCTGTATTCTTTTATCCAACTTTTTCCAATCCGCTTTTTACTTTCTGGACTACCAAGAACGAATTGACAACTTGCGAAACTTCCTGTAAGGACGTTTCATCAAGTTTGAGTAATTTTTCCTTGATGCTTTCAAGGGTTGTTTCGTCTTTTGGTGTCGTTTGGTTTTCCATTGTTACTGCTGCCATGTTTAACATCCTCCTTCCCTTTGTTGTTACTTTTTTGTTGCGTTTGAATACATTATAGTTCTATATGCATACTTTGTCAATACTATTTTGTTGCGTTTGAATACTTTTTTGATTGACACGTAAACTCTAAAATGCTATTCTTTATTTACAGGGGGTGACAAAATGACGATAAATAAACGAGTTAAAGAAATACGAAAATCAAATGATTTGACTATGGAAAAATTTGGTGAACGGATTGGCGTTACTAAATCTACTATATCCAATATTGAAAACGGAAATAGAGGTGTAACAGACCAAATGTTCAAATCAATATGTCGTGAATTTAATGTTCGTGAGGAATGGTTGCGTGATGGGATCGAACCGGTTTATGACTTGTCAGAGGAAAGCGGCATTGAATACATAGAATTGCTAATGAACGGTGTGGATAGTTCTTTCCGTGATATAATTTTAGATATTATAAAATCGTATTCCGAACTTAACGACGACAACAAAAAAACGGTTGTACAATTTATTAAATCCGTACTGAAAAAGCAACAGGATAGGAACTAACGCCCTACCCTGTTTTTGTTTGCAAGTATCAAATAGTATAATTTTTTCAAAAAGCTTTCATCGTCTATCTGCCTTACAAGTTCAATGACCTTTTCTTTGTAGTTTCTCATAAAAACGCTCCTTTGTTCCTAACTTGCAATATCTAAATTTATATGGAGTTTCTTTATGTATGCATTTTATCATTTTGCAGGGTATGAAATCCACCCTTGTTTTTTCATATCTTGTTTATAGTATAAATTTCAGCGACAATCACAAATTTATAACCGTTATGTTTTCATAGTTTACTGCATACTGCGGTTTGCATAACTCTTTACATTTTTTATGGACTTATGGAACAAATTTACTATTTTTTTCAGGACATATGTGATATGATTTCTAAATACAACATATCATAATTTTTACTTACTAAGGAGGTTTATCTATGAAAAAACTATGGTATCTATTTATTTTATTACTAATTCTACTCACTGGTTGTCATGATACTTCTAATGAAAAATCATATTTTGAAATTGAAACAGAATTAACCACATTACTTGAATCTCAGAATCCATATGAAGACGAATTTATCCAAGGCGTTCATATAATGCAAAAATCTGATGCTGATAGAAATGCTTCAGATGGTGATGATCTTGCTGTATATTTACATTGTTACAATGATACATATATCGGACAGGACTTTATTTTAGTCCGTGATACCGTTCTTGATTACTCAATTAATAATAATTGTAAATTCTCTTCTTTAATGATTAACACAAAGAAATCCGAAACCGAAAATGCCTTTTGGCTCTCATATGACTTAGAAACTGGTATCTATTGTGATAAAATACATGAAAACACTCTGAACGATATTACTTTAGAAAAATTAGCAAATTTAAATATCTCCTCATCAACTGATAATGCCACCGAAACAATTGAAAATTTAAATGGACGTGGAACCAG
>JAIEDW010000449.1 GCA_029067805.1 Lachnospiraceae bacterium | reverse complement strand
CCCTCCGACAGCATTCCCATCGACAGCTTTGTCGGTCTTATTCCCGTAAGACCGCCCCACGGAAGTGTCCGCCCCGTATAATCACAAAGGTCCTCATATACCGAAAGCTTCTGTTTGATTTTTGTGACATTTGTGTCATCTTTATATATGTTTGTATATTTCTTTTTTCCATCAATATCAAATACGGCTTCTATCCGTCTTTCATAAAAATGAATGATGACCCGTCTGCTGTCATTTTCCTGTTCATTTAGCGCACCCTCTCCGTACACCTGCACTTCCTGTTCCGGATAGAACGCCTTGAACAGTGCGTGCAAGTCATACTGATAATTTTCTAAATTCGTATAAATCTTTATCATTGCAGTATATCCCTCTTATCAAAAAATCCATGCCTATCCAAGACATGGATTATATTTTCTCTCATATCCTACTGTTGTCGCGTCACCGTGCCCCGAATAAAGCTTTACCTCATCGGGGAGCGTCATGATCTTTTCGCGAATCGAATCGCCCAACGCTCTCATGGAACCCGAATACAAATCCGATCTTCCCACTGAGCCATTAAAAATCGTATCTCCGCAAAACAGTGTCAAATCGTCCTTTGCATAAAAGCAACAGCCTCCCTTGGTATGTCCGGGCGTGTGAAGCACTTCAAATTCCACACCCGCCATTGTAAACGTCTGCTTATCACACAGATACACATCCGCTTCAAAACCATATCCTTTTCCAAACCACCCCGAAACATTCTTCTCGGGATCTTTTAAAATCTCTGCCTCGTCCTCATACGCATACACTTTTGCGCCGCTAAGCCGTTTCAGCTCCAACACGCCGCCCGTATGGTCCCCATGTCCATGTGTCAAAAGAATGCCCGCAATCTTTTCAAAACCCAGACTCTTTACATCGCCAAACACCACATCGCCGTTGTCGCCCGGATCAATAATAACAATCTCGTCTGCGCCCTCTCTGTACACATAATAACAGTTCGTCTGGCAGGCGCCAAGCACCCTTCTTTTTACTTTTAAATCTGCCATATTATCCCGTTGTCCTTTCAATATCAATCACATTATCAATCGCTTTTAATTTCTCTATAATCGCCGTAAGCTCGTCACGTCCGCTAATCTCAAACGTCATCGACATCGTTGCAATGCCCTGTTTGCTGGTCCTTGTATTCATGGAAAGCACATCAATGCCTTTTTCCACCAGCGTTTTCGAAATATCGGCGATCAGACCGCTTCTGTTATGTGCATAGATTGCGATCTCTGTATGGTATTTACCACCCTCACCGTCCATTTCTTTCTGCCATTCAGCACTGATGAGTCTTGCACGCTCGATTTCGGATAAACATATGATATTGACACAGTCCGTCCTGTGTATTGACACGCCGCGTCCTCTCGTAACAAACCCTACGATCTCATCTCCGGGAACCGGTGCGCAACAGCGTGAAAAACGCACTGCCACGTCGTGAATACCCTTAACGGTAATGCCGCCTTTCCCTTTCGGACGCATCGCTTTATTGGCGCTGTTTTCCTGAATCGCAGTCAAAATTTCACTGTCGGTTATCTGCTTTTTGCGCTCCTTGGCATGTGTTTCCTGTATCCGGTTGATCACCTGGCCTTCTTTGAGCGCACCGTGACCGATTGCCGCAAGCAGCGCATTCCAGTCATTAAAGCCATATTTATGCATGACTTCGTCTTGATACTCTGGTACTAAAAGCTCCTGTTGATTCAAGTTCTTTGATCTGCAGTAGGCTGCCAGCAAATCACGGCCTCTTATGACATTCTCTTCCTTGAACTCATTTTTAAACCACTGATTGATTTTATTTTTTGCTTGAGAAGATTTCACAATATTCAGCCAGTCACGGCTTGGTCCCTTTGAGTTCTGCGAGGTAATGATTTCGATGCAGTCCCCGTTATTAATTTTATAATCAATGGTAACCAGTTTCCCGTTTACCCGCGCGCCAATCATCTTGTTGCCTACCGCACTGTGAATACTGTACGCAAAATCAATCGGCGTCGAATCTGCCGGTAGATTTTTTACATCGCCCGACGGTGTGAAACAATAAACATGATCCGAAAACAAATCCAGATCGCTCTTTAACAGCTTTACAAATTCCTTATTATCCGAAGTATCCTGCTGCCATTCCAAAATCTGACTTAACCACGCAAGCTTCTCTTCCTCGCCGCCCTTGGAAACTTTTCCGTCGCTCTCCTCTTTATACTTCCAATGCGCAGCAATACCGTACTCCGCTACCCTATGCATTTCAAATGTTCTGATCTGTATCTCGAACGGCGTACCCGTACTTCCGATGAGGGTCGTATGAAGCGACTGATACATGTTTGTTTTGGGCATCGCAATAAAGTCCTTAAACCGCCCCGGCATCGGCTTATACATCTCATGGATAACGCCGAGCGCCGCATAACAGTCCTTTACAGAATCGACGATAATTCGCACTGCAAACAGATCGTAAATCTGATCGATCGTTTTATTCTGGTTCTTCATCTTTTTGTAGATGCTGAAAAAGTGCTTTACACGCCCGTCAATCTGCGCCTCGATGCCCGCCTTGGTGATATGCTCCGTAACCTCGTCAACCAAATCCTGAACGTATTTTTCACGTGCGTCCTTTCTGAGCGCAATCTTTTCCACCAGATCATAATACGAATCCGGCTCAAGATACTTGAGCGAAAGGTCATCAAGCTCAATCTTGATTTTCGAAATACCGAGCCGTTCCGCAAGCGGTGAATAGATATCCAGCGTCTCTCTTGCGATTCGTTTCTGGCTCTCGGGCGACTTATATTTTAACGTACGCATATTGTGAAGACGGTCCGCAAGCTTGATCAAAATAACACGGATGTCCTTTGCCATTGCAAGAAACATCTTCCGCAAGTTCTCGGCTTGAAGCTCCTCGCGGCTTGTCGTGCGGTCGGGCGCGGAATCACCCGTATACTGTAACTGTTCCAGCTTTGTCACACCGTCCACCAGAAGCTCCACATCGGGACCAAACTGCTCTCTTAACTCCTCCTCCGTCATGATGGTATCCTCAATCACATCATGGAGAATGCCCGCAATAATGGTTTCCTTATCAAGCTCCAAATCTGCAAGAATGATAGCAACGCAAAGCGGATGCACAATATAAGGCTCCCCCGACTTTCGCACCTGATCCTTGTGCGCCTCACATGCCGTAGCATATGCTTTATCAATCAATGAAATGTCATCGGAAGGATGATATTTTTGCATACGACGAATAAGCCCTTGATAGAGTGTATCGGGACTTTGAAATTCTTTGATGTATTCAATTCTTCGCTCATCTGTCCAACGGGGCTTGGATTTACTTCCGTTTATAATCAGAGAATCCTCGTACGAGCCCGCCTTCAGTTTCTTTTCCTCTGTCACTTCACATCACCAAACTAATTCTATTTCCCTTCATAAGTTATCGCCGAGTCAAGTCTGTATCCTGCAAGCTTCTCGCGTCCTTTCAGTCCGGCAAGTTCCATCATAACAACAACACCGACTACCACTCCGCCAAGCGACTCGATCAGCTTAATCATTGCCTCTGTGGTTCCGCCTGTCGCAATCAGATCGTCTACAACGAGAACTTTTTGCCCCGGCTGAATAGAATCCTTGTGCATCTCAATCGTTGCTTTTCCGTATTCCAGATCATAGTCTACCGACACCGTTTCGGAAGGGAGTTTTCCCTTTTTCCTGATCAAAACAAACGGTTTATGGTTGTTATAGGCAATCGGTGTTCCGAAAATAAAGCCTCTCGACTCTGCTCCCGCCACCACGTCATAGTCCAAATCTTTCACCAGATCCTGCATTGTGTCTATTGCAAGCTTTAATCCGTCCGCATCCTGCAACACACTTGTTACATCTCTGAATATAATGCCCGGCTCCGGGAAATCAGGTATGCTTCTTACGTATTCTTCCAGTTTTTTCATATGGTAACACTCCTATCTGCATATTACTATGGTTATTATCCCAAGTATTATTAAGTATAGTCTTATTTTGCGGATAAGTCAAATCTCTATCTGTGTTTCCACGTATCACGCAGAAACAGGATAAATATCGGGAATATCTCCAATCTTCCCGCAAGCATGTCGACAATCAGCACCAGTTTTGAAAAATACCCAAAACCGCTGAAACTGCACGTCGCCCCCACGGCATCAAATCCCGGTCCGATATTGTTAAAACATGCAATGACCGCCGAAATATTTGTCGTAAGGGAAAATTCATCTACCGCCACCAAAATACAGCTTACCACAATTATAATCACATAAATTGCAAGATATGCATTGGTGTTTTCCAAAACTCTTTCATCAATGGACTGCCCGTTAACCCGCACCACCTGTATTTTCTGCGGTTTCAATACTTGCTGCACATTCCGTTTGATACTCTTTAAGATCAAAAGAAGCCTGCCAAACTTAAAGCCGCCTCCCGTACTTCCCGCACATGCGCCCACAAGCATCAGCATCAAAAGGATCATCTTCGAAAACGCCGGCCACAGATCAAAATCCGTTGTGGCATACCCCGTCGTTGTCACAATACTTGCCACCTGAAACGCTGCGTGTCTTATCGTTTCCTCTATCGTGCCGTAAAATCCTCTTATGTTCCATGCAATCAAAGCAATACTTGCCAGAACGGTTCCGAGATAAAAGCGCAGCTCCTCGTCCTTCCACACACTCTTTACCTGTTTGATCAAAAGCATATAGAAACAACTGAAATTAACGCCAAACAAAAGCATAAATATCGTACATACATTCTGTATATATGGACTATAGCCTGCAATACTGTCATTTTTGATGCCAAATCCGCCAGTACCTGCCGTTCCCAGCGCCGTGCAGACCGCATCGAACAGCGGCATTTTTCCGATCAGCAGGAAAATAATGTTGATGACCGTCAGTATAATGTAGATCGCGTACAGAATTTCCGCCGTGGTCTTCATTTTCGGCACCAGTTTCCCCACCTTCGGACCAGGGCTTTCCGCCCGCAAAAGATGCATGGTAAAACCGCTCTTGCTGTCACCGCTCGAGCCAATCGCAAGCACAAAGACAAGCACGCCCATTCCGCCAATCCAATGAGTAAAGCTGCGCCAGTAAAGCAATCCGTACGGCATTCCTTCAACCTCGTTTAAAATTGTCGCACCTGTCGTGGTAAAGCCGGAAACCGTTTCAAAAAGCGCATCAACAAAATTCGGTATCGCGCCCGATATCACAAAAGGAAGACAACCCAGAAAGCTGATTACAATCCAGCTAAGTCCCACACATACAAGCCCTTCTCTTGCATAAAAGGATTTTGACGAATTGCCACAGATCAAGTGCAAAAAAATTGCCAGCAGAAAGATAATGAGTATGCTTAAAGAAAAACCGAGCACACTTTTCATTTCACCGCTGAATACACTGATCAATAATGCGGGTACCATAAAGACAGCTTCCACCAGCAAAATTCTGCTTATAAATTTTCCCATCATTTTATAGTTCATAATAGTCGTATCCTTATTCAAATATGTCATTCAGACTGTAAATGACCTGTTTTGCGCTCGTAACGATCAGCACAGTATTCCCCTTTTCAAACACAGAATCACCATTTGGTATTGTGTTCTTAAGGCCGCTTGTAATCGATGCCACAAGTACATTCTTTTTGATGTGAAGCTGCTTTAGAGGCTCCCCACAGTGTAATGTATTTTCGTCCACCAGAAACTCAATTGCCTCCGCCTGTCCGTCTGCAATATAATGAATCGCGCGCGCTGCTCCCGCCTGATTCCGAAGCGCTCTGACATATCTTACGATAGCGTTGCTGGAAAGTTGTTTTGGACTGATCACACTTCCAATCGGAAGGGAGTTTAACAGTGTACTGTTTTCAATTCGGGCAATCTTTGTGATAATCTGCGGCACACCGCAGCTATTCCCGTAAAGCGAGATCATTGCATTCATCTCATCCACGCCCGTAAGCGTTACAAGCACATCACAGTTAGCGATTCCTTCCTGGTCAAGCAAAAACTCGTTGCTCGCGTCACCGTTTATAATATCAGCCTCCGGCAACGCTGTCGCAAGCTGTTTGCATCTGTCCATATCACGCTCGATAATCACTACGGAAATCCCGCTGCCTAACAATGCCTGTGCAAGATAATAACTGATTCTGCTGCCTCCACATATCATCACACGCTTTGCCTTATGCGTGATAATTCCGAGATTTTTTAGCAGCATTGTGAGGTTTGTAGGCGATGCCGTTACGAAAATCCTGTCATTTTCCTTCAATGTAAAGTGCCCATTCGGCGCAATCGCCTTTCCATCACGCAAAACAGCGCAGACCAAGATACTGCACTTAATCACACTTCCCAAATCATTCAATGTCAGATCACACAGCTTTGATCCGCTCTCCACACGCAGTTCCACGATTTCCACTCTGCCTTTTGCAAAGGTATCACGCTTCAAAAAACCGGGATATTTGATCAATCTCCCGATTTCTGTCGCTGCGCGTCCCTCCGGATTAATCATCATGGAAATTCCGAACAATCCGCGCATTTCGTACACTTGTTTGGTATACTCCGGATTGCGCACACGTGCGATCGTATGTATTTTGGCATTCATTCCGTGCGCAAGCATACAACACAAAAGATTGATCTCATCCGCATTTGTGACCGCGATTAGCAAATCTGCCTCCTTAACGTTGGCACGATCAAGCACTTCCATCTCGGCACAGTTTCCCTGAACCGCCATAATATCATAGCGCTCCTCACTCATTTCGAGCACTTTTGATTTTTCATCTATCAACGTCAAATCATAACCCTCGGCAGAAAGCTGTTTTGCCAATGTTGAACCGACTTTTCCGTCGCCTGCTATGATAATTTTCATATCAGTCAATACTCCTCTCTAACAAAAAATCTTTATAAGATGTCGGAATTTCACGTTTTTCCGACATCTTATAAAGATTATAGCACCTTTTTTTATTTGTGCAAGACATTTCTCTACACGGCCGATACTGCCGCTTTCATTTCCTTTACATAGTCACAGACTGGCTTTATACAGTCTTTTCCATACTGTGCGATCATTCTGACAATCGCGCTTCCGACAATCGCACCGTCTGATACTGCTGCCATCTCCTTTGCCTGTGCGGGTGTTGCAATACCAAATCCGATTGCACATGGAATGTCAGACACTTCCTTTACCTGCTCCACCATCTCTTTAATATTTGTTGTAATCTTGCTCCTTACACCTGTGACGCCAAGAGACGACACACAGTATAAAAATCCTTTTGCCTCTTTTGCAATCATGCCAATCCGTTCTTTTGATGTGGGGGCTATCATTGAAACCAGTTCAATTCCTGCTGCCTCACAAGCACCTCTCACTTCCTCATGTTCCTCAAAAGGCACATCGGGCACAATGATTCCGTCTATTCCGCACTCCGCGCACTTCCGCGTAAACCGCTCCGTGCCGTATGTATAGATTGGATTCACATAGGTCATAAACACAAGCGGAATATCCACTTTTTCACGCACCCTTTTTACCATATCAAAAAGCTTATCGGTGGTCGTCCCTGACTTTAACGCCCTCTCGTCAGCCGCCTGAATGACAACGCCCTCCGCGATCGGATCTGAAAACGGAATGCCAATCTCGATCAAATCCGCTCCCGCCTCCGCCATCTGTGGTATCAGCGCCTCCGTTGTTTCAATATCCGGATCTCCGCCCGTCACAAACGCTATAAACGCTTTTTTATTATCAAATGCATTCTTTATTCTGCTC
>JAIEDW010000448.1 GCA_029067805.1 Lachnospiraceae bacterium | reverse complement strand
ATTACGTTTCGCATCACTGTCGCATACGGTGTAACTGCATATCCCGTATCCCACACCGAAAACGCCTTCGTAAGATAAGGCTTCTGCTTCCACTTTCCGTTTATCAAGCACTCCTGCCATAATTGTAAAAGAACGATGTCCGCATTCCCCTGCCTTTTCACACAAATCTTCCGGAAACTCAAGCAGCTCTCCAAATGCTGCTTTTCCCATCACATCCATAATGCGGCTGTCATATTCCGGACCTTCTTTTTGGTATCCGTATGGTCCGTCTTCTTTTAACCTGTGCGATAAATCCCCGCTTGCTATCAGCACCGTTGTCCGGTTCAGAATTTTATCGGCTTCCTGAATATACTGTCCCAATTGATAATGCATTTTCAAAGGCAGTCCGGACAATCCTATGCGAACGAGCCTATAATCTTTTAAATACTGATTTACAAAATACAGCGGCACCATTGTTCCATGATCCAACCGCTTATCGCGCTCTCCTTCCGTTCCTGCCGGAAAATCTGCCGCATCCGCCAGTTTACAAATCTGCTCTACAAATTCCGTATCATACCGGACTTCCATCTGCACATGAGGCGCACGAAACTGCGCCATATCCCCTGATGCGCTTTTTCCGGGCGATATATGGAAATAATCTGAATAGAGTATCTGATGCGGGGACATCAGGACGATCGTATCCGGTTTCAGGCTGCCAATCTTACGTGCAACTGCATGATAGGCATCAATTGTTTTTTGAATTTTTTTCTCCTCTCCCTTGCCTATATCCGGTATGATTATCGGTGGATGAGGAACCATAAATGCTGCTTTTATCAATATGAAAAACCTCCTTACGCAGATTTTCAAAACTTTCAATCTCTAAATATTGCTTTTCATGAAGATACCTTTATAACAGTATAACACGTTCCACCATAAAGCACACTTTTTATTTTTGACTGAATGGATAAATGCCAAAGCGGCCCAGTCTCCCAAGCCGCATATGAACTCTATAAAAACCGACTATGCTTCATTCCCGAAAACATTGCCATTTACCTCATTAAACACTTAATCTTCCGGCGCCAGGCAGAAAAGTTCCGCTCCTATTCCTCTAATTTCCTTATATTCCTGTTTCGCAATGACAATCTTATTCATGTGGTCATCCGGATATTTTTTCACTGTATCGATGTAGAACAGGTTAACCTGCGCAGAAGTTTTTCCATGTTTCTCGACAATGCTCACGATAGTCTCATCGTTAAATAAAGTCTGTATATTTCCATGCCCACCCAGCGGGAACCATGATTCCATCACAGTGTCATACTGCTCCAAATGCTCCAAAATCCAAATTTTTCATTCTGTTGTTTCTCTTATCTGCTAAATCCTCTGTGTCCATACACCTTGCATTTATTCAGCGCACTTTCCAGAGATGTAAATTCTGCGTCCGTCAAATCCACATTAGAAGCATCTAGATTTTCAATGATACGTTCTTTATTTTTTGACCCCGGAATCGGCACCACATTCGGATATTTGTGCAACATCCATGCAAGGGATATCTGTGCGCTGGTTGCATTTTTCTTATCCGCATATTCTTTCAAAAGATCAATGATCGGCTGGTTGCCTGCAATATTCGCTTTTGAAAGCTGCGGAACCCAGTTTCTCACATCATCATTCTTCTCGAATTTTGTCTCCGTTGTAATCTTTCCGGATAACAGGCCGCTTGCAATGGGCGAGAAAGGAACCATGCCGATATTATTTTCCAGGCAATAGGGAATAACTCCGCTTTCCACATCCCGTTCCACCATGGAATAAATATTCTGGATTGCGGTAAGCGGCGTCACCTTTTGCGCACGGTCTATCACATCCACATCTACCTGTGACAGTCCCCATCCCCTGATCAGACCGTCTTCTATAAGCTGCCCCATGGCTTCCGCCACTTCTTCCACAGAAACACCTCCGCTTGTCCTGTGCAGGTAATAGAGGTCTACCATACCCGTCTGCAGGCGTTCCATGGAATCCTCCAGATGCCTGCGGACAGCGTCATAAACAGAGCCGCCCCTTCCAACCTCAGACCTGTTCAGGAACAGCTTTGTTGCCAGCACAACATTTTCCCTCACATTACGCAGCGCTTTCCCCACGATCCTCTCGTTATGTCCGATTCCCGCAAGGTTCGGGCTGTAAACTTCCGCCGTGTCAAAAAATGTGCATCCATGCTGATATGCATTTTGGATTGCCTCTATACTGTACTTTTCCGGCGGGATCTTTCCATAGCCATGTGAAAAAGCCATACATCCCATGCCAACCTCCGATACAGTAAGATCCCTTAATTTTCTTGTTCTCATGACAGATCCCCTTCCTGTTCCTAATCTTCGGGACTCCATGCGGAAAAGTTCCGCTCCTGCTCTTCCAATGTGGCCGTATAAAACCGCTTTCCGTTATCAAGCGTCTTGATCTGCTTCATTTCTTCCTCTGTCAGTTCGAAATCAAAAATGTTAAAATTGTCCCTTATGTGCTGCGGATTCGTCGATTTCGGGAAAATAATATTCCCCTCCTGGATATGCCAGCGGAGAATGACCTGCACGTTGGTCTTGCCATACTTATCAGCCAGTTCCGTAAATATCTGCTGATTGATCAGCCCAGTGTCGCCATGACCGATAGGATACCAGGACTCAATGACCGTGCCATAAGGCGCAAGCCGCTTTTTCAATGCGTCCTGCTGGTAGTAAGGGTGGCACTCCACCTGAAGAACGGCAGGCTTGATCGTTGCCGCTTCGCATACTTCCTCCAGACGCCCGGATTCAAAATTAGAAAGCCCGATTGCCCGCACCTTACCCTGTGCAACCGCCTTCTCACAATCTCGCCACGCGCCCATGTAATCACCCACTTGCTGATGGAGCAGAAGCAGATCAATGTATCCGATATTCAAACGCTCCAGCATCTTATCAATACCGACCATCGTTTTCCCTTCACCGTACTCGCTCGGCCACAGCTTGGATGTCACCCAGATTTCCTCCCGCGGGATGCCGCTTTCCCTTACAGCCGCCCCCACGCTGCGCTCAGAGAGGTATTGTCAAGTGTGTTTGTAAAACTTTTCTCATATCTGCCGTCTTCTTTCACCTGCATGACCCAATTCATAAAAGTATCAAAAACCAGTTTTATATTCCCACAATTACACTGGTTGCAAGCATCTTACTTATTACTAAATTCAAAAACGAATCATCACATTAAATGCCCTCCTCGGATCAGCCGCAGTTTGAATTGCTTGGGAAATATCTTCCAGCGGA